>CAITFQ010000068.1 GCA_903891735.1 Candidatus Uhrbacteria bacterium
ACTAAAATTCTTCCACGTACTCCTCGCTAAACTCGCAATATCATTAAAACTATCTCGTCTGCTATCAGCCCCGAGTACCACCACAGTTAACGATCGCTTACTATCTTTATCGACTATCGGATGCAGCTGCACCACCGCATTCCAACCCGCCTCATCAATAAAACCCGTCTTACCTGCTGTCACATAAACGTCGTTATACGCCGCATCAAACAGCATCCAATCGGTACTCTGAATATCCCGCACATAATTAGCATCATTCAAGGCCGTCAGATGAATCTTCGACGTCCCCGCAAAATGCTTAATATTCTCATTGGCAAACGCCTTATCCGCAAAATAAGCTACCTCTCTGGCCGTCGACACATTACCTGTTTCAATCCCGGTCGGATCGACAAACTTCGTCTGCGCCAGCCCAAAATCAGTTGCTCGCTTATTCATCGCCGTCACAAAATCTGTCTTCGTTAGCCCAGTTAGTCTGGCCACCGCATTCGCCGCATTATTAGCACTGGCCACAATCGTTGCCGCCAACAAATCATGGACCGTAAACTTCGTCCCACTCGTAACTTTCAATCTCGCCCCACCCACTTCATCCGCCGTAACCACATTACCTACTCCACCAACATCTAAGCCACTGTCGAGCGCCAACCCCGTCGTCATCAACTTGGTAATGGAAGCAATCGGCCACACGTCCCCAGCCTTACTGGCCGCCAACACCTCACCGGTCGCATCATCTATCACTACATATTTAGCCGCCGTAGTCTTAGGCGCAGCCGTAGTGGAAACTCGCACTGGAACAACCGCACTTGGCTTATAACTCGCCAACTCGGCATAACTCTGCCAGCCATACTGTCTCGCCCAATCCTCCATGTTCATCAAAAAACCTGCCTTGCTCCCAGTAATCGCCTCATGTTTAGACGTACTATCAAACGCCGCCTGCAAATCAGGTCGCACCTTGTAAATCGCATCCAACGGGCTCGCCGCCAAAGCCAAACTCGACGAGCTCACCACCAAGCCGCCGAGCAACACCAAGCCGATTATAACCGCCAACTTCTTCATAAAAGCCTCAGGTCAAATTACCACCTTTTATCAAGTGCGATGCCTGTATAAAAATACTTCAAAATCTCCTCCCACTTCTTCCCGTCGTTCGCCATACACAACGCTCCGGAAGCGGACATCCCAACGCCGTGTCCCCACAACGTCTTGCCCACATCACACGGCACCGGTACGCTAACACTCCACGGTACGCTGCCTCCCCACACGTCACTCCAGTTGAGCGTCTTCCCAGCACTCCGCGAGAAATACGCCGTAATCGCCGTCTCCCCGTTGTACGTCACAATCTCACCCTTGGTTGCGTCGACCGCCTGGGTCAACCGTGGCGTCCGCGCCTCTTGTCCATAACCTTTATAAACCTGGTCGGAGTAAGCGTCGACGTGAAAACCCTCAGCATCATGCTTGGTGTCACGCGTAAAATGATAAAAAGCGTAAGTCCTGGCCGCCGTAATCAACGCCTTCTGAAACTCTATATGTGAATCATTCGAAGTCTCCCCCAAACCCTTCAAATAATATTCCATTGGCAGCTCATTAATCAGCCACGTTCGCGTCTTCACGTCGTTATAACGCAATTCCAAGACATTCCGGAAAGTATTATCCGCGTTGCTGCTGCCTCGCGTCACCGTCCGGTCAAAATTCGTCACTGTCATCACCGCATTCGCCGTCTTCGGCACAAAACGCAACGGATAACTGGATTTCTCTTTACCATTTCCCCGATCAAAAATATAACGGGTCCCATCCCAATACGCCGTCACATTCTTGCCCATAGCCATCTCCGCTAGCAAATTGCCTTGCGTATCAGTCACCGTATAATCGCTCTCTTTACTAGTAATCACTACCTGGTTATCCGTCTCATCGTCGACAATCAACACGCCCACCCGAATCGTCGGCTCAGCCACCTCATTCCCCAAAATCGCATCATCCTCATTAACTGGCGCCACCTCTGTCGTCGAAGTCGACACTGTCACCGTCTCGGCCGAGCCATCCGTAACTGTTACCGGAATATCAATCGTCGCATCAGTCACCACACTATCATTGGCCGTAAACTGAAACTTAGCCTCATGCGTGCCGTTCACACTCGGCGCCGTAATGGCAAAATTCACATACGCCGTCTCACCTGGCTTCACCTTCGTGCCGGTCACATAAGCCAACTTACTGCCTGTCCAAGTTAAATTCGTAAACGACACACTACTCGCCGACGCCACACTCACGTCCGGCGTCTGCAACCCGTAACTCGTCCAAGTCGTTTTACCCGTATTAGTAAATCCGGCTGTTAAACTAACTGTCTTCCCAGCTTTCGCCTTAACTTTATTCGCCGATTGCATTGCCAAAATCGCCGATAACCCTCCCCCAGGTATGGGGGAGATGGAGGGGGCCGCAGCAACGCTTGAAGGTGCAATCGTCTTCACAGCTGCTACCACCGGCTTAGCCACGTTAATCGTCAACGTAAAATCGCCGCCCGTCACCCAAGCTAGGCCTTCACTCGCCAACGCAAACGTCTCACTATACTTCCCTTCCGTTTTCGGCGCCTTTAACTGAAACGACACCGTCGCTGTCCCTTTAGCCTTAACACTCGCCTCACTAATCCTCTTAACCTGACTGGCCGACAGCCACGTCCCCGGATCAAACGCACTTACCCGGTATTTCGGCCCATAAGTATATAAAGAAATGTACCCTGCCCCATCATTCTTCCACGTCTGGTTCCCAACATTCTGCCACGTCACGGTAACATCCTTCACTTCCCCGGGCGTCATCGTCAAACTGCCATTTCCCGTCGTCGTCACCCGCAACGCCGCCAATCCCGAACTCGTCGAGGTGGTCGACGCCGCCTGCGCCACATTACCCAACAAAAACCCGGCCATCATCGCCAACCCGAGCGCAAAAATCCCCACTTTTCTCAAGCGTTGCAGCATAGTACTCTCATTATAGCACTTTTCCTAAATCACTGGCATACTCATTAACAGTTATGTCTGAACTCAATAAAAAACTCGCCACCAACACCCTTTGGCAAATAATCGGCAAAGGCCTCGGCACAGCCTTATCTCTCGTCACCTTCATTTTTTTACTGAAGTATCTCCACACTGAAGGCCTCGGCGCACTTTCCATTGCCCTCACCTACGGCTCCATATTCGCCATCATCGTCGACTTTGGCCTCACCCTTACCACGGCCCAGATGATCGCCGAGCCGAACGCTAACGAAAACCGCATCTTAAGCGGCATCCTAAGCTTCCGCGTCCTCTCCGCTTTTCTCTTTCTCGGCTTGGGCGCCCTCCTCGTCTTTCTCTTCCCCTATTCACCTGACGTCAAACTAGCCGCCGTCATCTCTTGCGCCTCTTTCTTCTTCGGCTCCGTCGCCTCCATGTTCGCCGGCGTCTTCCAAAAACGCCTCGCTGTTCATTACGTCGTCATCGCTGAAACCCTCAATCGTTCCCTCGTTTTCGTCCTCGCCGCTTTACTCCCCTTGCTCCAGCCCTCAATCATCATCGCCGCCGGCATCTTCGTCGCCGGCAGTATTGTCCAACTAACTATCACCTTTTACGCCGTTCTCAAATTCAGTCACGTCCGGCCTAAAATCGACTTAACTATTTGGCGCACCGCTATCACTCGTACTTGGCCTATTGGTTTATCCACCATTTTCAACTTGGTTTACCTCAAAGGCGACGTTTTTTTCATGTCTTTACTACACGTCAGCAACCACGACCTCGGCCTTTACGCTGCCGCCTACAAATTCGTCGACGTCGTAACCACCATTCCCGTCATGTTCATGGGCCTCATGTTGCCGCTGCTCACCCTCGCCTGGACCAGCCACAATAAAGTCGACTTTAAAGCTCATCTCCAACGCGGCTTTGACGGCCTCATGCTCCTTGCTATGCCTTATGCTTTCGGGGCCATTGCGCTCGGTGGACCACTACTCGCCCTCATCGATCCCGATCTCTTCCCTGGCGGTCGCGTCCTCGCTCTCCTCGGCCCTGCCACCGCTGCCGTCTTTATAAGCGCCCTCTTCGGCCATACTATCGTGGCTATTCATAAGCAACGCCCCATGATTCTCGGCTATCTCTTCGTGGCCATTGTTGCTACTATCGGCTACGTTTACGGCATCACTCATTTCGGCATGATCGCCGCCGCCTGGGTCACCCTCATTTCGGAAAGCCTTATCGCCATCATCACCGCCAGCGTCGTCTTACTCACCACTAAAATCAAACTCTCCCTCAAAAAACTCTGCGCCGCCCTCCTCGCCTCCCTCGCCATGTACCTCGCCATCACTCTCATCCCTCTCCCTCACGTCATTCTCTCCATCATCTTCGGCATAGCAGTCTACGTCACTGTTCTCCCCCTCTTCGGCGGCCCCAACCCCAAACAACTCCTGCAACTTGTCTCACCAGCTAAACTTTAATGAGACGCCCAGTCTTGTAGAGCGGACGTAGTCAGCAGAGACGAGTGGTGGTCCTCTGACGACGCCAGCCGTCGGCCCTGTAACGGCGCCCGAGTCAGACGAGGTGAGCCGGCCGTTACGGTTGACGATGGCGAGGCGACGGAGGAGGACTACCCTCGTCTCGCGCTGACAAGTAAATGTAAACAATCGATATTATGCTTTACAGCTTAGCCCTCACAATCATCCTCGCCGCCTTCGCCTATCTCTCTTGGCGCAACTTTCGCGCAGCCCTAATCCTCTTCTGCGGCCTCCTCCCCACCTATCTAATCCGCTTCTCCATCGGCCCATACCCCAGCACCATGCTCGAGACCCTCACCATTATTCTCTTTATAATCTGGCTCAGCCGCCATTCATACCTCGTTTTCTGGCAAGATAAAAACTTCTTATCGACTAACGCTAAACGTTGGCAGCTCGCGTTTCTATTTCTCTTAGCCTCAGCCTTCTTTGCTGCTGCTCACGCCCCCAACGTCTTCGCAGCGCTCGGCATCCTCAAGGCCTATTACCTCGAGCCCCTAATCATCGGCGCCATCACATTATCAACCTTCAAAAAACCCGCCGACTGGGCCGCCGCCTTCTTTTCTTTATCCGTCAGTGCCGTCTTAATCTCTATCTTCGGCATCTTTCAATACTTCACCGCCCTCGGCCTTCCCACGGCCTGGCTCGCCGAACGTCGCATAACTTCCGTGTTCGACTTCCCGAACGCCGTCGGCCTCTTCCTCGCCCCTATCCTCTCAATGCTCATCGTTGTTCTGGCTACCCATAAACAACTCTCATCGAAACTCAAACTCAGCCTGATTAGTTCGACAATTTTAATATTGATAGCAATCATCCTCGCCAAAACTGAGGCAGCTTTAGTTGCCGTCCCAATTGCTTTACTCATAACCCTCCTCATTGGAAAAGCCCACCGCACCACAAAACTCGTCAGCGTCACCCTCATTATCCTCGCCTTAATCGGCGCCCTCTCCCTCCCCTCAATCAAATCCAAAATCTTACTCACCGACCTCTCCGGCACCGCCCGCACCCAAATGTGGCACGAGACACTCACCATGCTCCGCGATCACCCCATTTTTGGCGCCGGCCTCTCCGGTTTCCCAACCGTTATCTCCCCCTATCACGACGCTAGCTACTTCGAAATCTTCCAATACCCCCACAACATCTTCCTCAACATCTGGGTCGAACTTGGCCTCCCCGGCCTGCTCGCCTTCTTCATAATCTCGCTTCTCACCCTCAAAACCCTCTGGCAACATCGCCAAAATCCAAAAGCATTAATCTTATTAGCAGCCTTCTTAACCATCGTCATCCACGGCCTCGTCGACGTCCCCTTCTTCAAAAACGACCTCGCTATGCTCACCGCCCTCCTCCTCGCCGCCACTATTTCCCTTAACTCCCAACAATCCCACACCTTGCCTTTAGCCTCTTAATTGGCTATTATCCCCGTACTCAGGCACTCAAACACCCGTTACCGAGCCCCCGCCGAGCTTCAGCGAGGCGAGACGAGCGGCCGGCGTGTCGAGAGCAAGGGTGAGGCAATTTTTCACGAACCCGCGCGGTAGACCGCCGGGCAAGCGAGGAGAGATGGCAGAGTGGTCGAATGCGCATGACTCGAAATCATGTATAGCTGAAAGGCTATCGGGAGTTCGAATCCCCCTCTCTCCGCCAATAAAATTCCAGTTCCAACTGGAATTTTATTATTGCGGAGAGAGAGCCAGCCAACTGCTTGGCTGGCGTGGGGATTCGAACGGCGGAGCGATATGCGAGTACCAACGAGCATCGCGAGCCGGTGCCCAGCCCTCGGCGAGCGACGGCGATCCGAGAGGCGCGGGCGAATCCCCCTATTTTGTGCTAAACTTCACGCAATATGCAGCCATCCTCCGAACCCTTCTGGTTCACCACCAAATCCCCTTCGCCGAGCCCCCAACTCACTACCAACATCAAAACCGACGTCCTCGTCATCGGCGGCGGTATGGCTGGGCTTTCTTGTGCGCAGCGCCTCATCGAATCAGGTCGCCAAGTCACCCTCATCGAACAAGACTTCTGTGGTTCCGGCGCCAGCGGCAAATCCTCAGGCTTCATCACTCCCGACTCGGAAATCGAACTCAGCTCCCTCATTGCCAACTACGGCCCAATCAAAGCCAAACGCCTCTGGGAATTCGTTCTCTCCGGCGTCGACCTCATCCGCCACAATATTGAACACTACCAAATCGCTTGCGACTACCAGCTCCAAGACTCCCTCTTCATCGCCAACTCTCACCGCGGCCAACAGCACGTCACCGAAGAAAACAAAGCCCGCCAAAACCTTGGCTACCAAAGCACGCTCTATTCAAAAGACTCCCTAAATAGCATCATCGGCTCTGCAAAATTCTTCAGCGCCGTCCGCTACCCTCAAACCTTCGGCATCAATTCTTACTTATACTGCCAAGGCCTCAAGGACATTCTCGTCGACGCCGGCCTTAAAGTTTTCGAACAAACTCCCGCCCTCAAAATCGTTGATCACCTCGTCACTACTCCTAACGGCCAAATCGAAGCTCAAAAAATCATCATCTGCGCGGATCGTTGGCTCCCCAACCTCATCCCTGCGCTCAAACCAGAAATCTACCACGTCCAAACCTTCCTCGGCATCACTTCTCCCCTCACCCCCACCGAACTAAAATCCATCTTTCCCACGGATCATCTCATGGTCTGGGACACCAGCCTCATCTATAACTACTTCCGCATCACCGGCGACAACCGTCTCCTCATCGGCGGCGGCGACCTAGTCTACACCTACGCCAAAAACCAATCTAACAACACCACTCGCGCCGCCGCTCGCCTCACTCACTATCTCAAAACCAAATTCCCCCATCTCAACCTCACTCTCACCCACGTCTGGCCCGGTCTCCTCGGCGTCACCCCCGATCTCCTTCCCATCCTCGGCACTCTCCCCCAAAACCCTCACATCACTTACCTCTCTTGCGCCACCGGTCTCCCCTGGGCCGCCGCCCTCGGTCACCTCACCGCTGAACTCATTATCGAGCCAAGTCAAAGCTCAGCTTTGACCGCAAACAAAACAACCGAGCTCAGCTCGGCCGAACTCCTCAATGATTTCTCACCCACCCGCAAATTCCCCTTAAACCCCCGCCTCGCCTCCGTTATCTCTACTCCCCTCACCTTCGCCACCTCCCACGTCATTACTAAATATCTCTAGCCTATGCCCCTCGACCCCCAAAAAATCTGCCAAGTCTCTGTCAAAGGCCTGTGCTATAACGACGCCGGCGCCATCCTCATGGTATTAGACAACGACAACGAATGGGAAATCGTCGGCGGCCGCGTCGAAAAGGGCGAAGACCTAATCGACTGCCTCAAACGCGAGTGCCAAGAAGAAATGGGCATCCCTTGCGAAATCCTCGACCCTCGTCCCGCCATCACCTACTCTTGCCTCGACCAAGACGGCGAGCAACGCATCATGATTTACTTCAACATCAGCCTCCCGCACCTCAACTTCACCCCCTCAGACGAATGTCGCGCCATCAACTTCTACTCGCCAGATGAAATCCGCTCTCTAAAAACCTGCCCCCAAATCACTAAACTTCCCGACTACCTTTAAATACTACTATGCAACTCACAATCAAAGCCCTGCGCGAACTGACGACCAAAGCTCTCCTCCACTACGGTTACACCGCCGAAGAATCTGTCGTGATTAGCAGCGTCTTGCTTTACGCTCAATTACGCGACAGCAATCAAGGCGTCGTCAAACTGACCGGCGCCGGCATTCCCAAAAATCCTAACGCCTCAACGCCAACTCTCACCAAAGACACTAAACTCTCAGCTTTCATGGACGCTCACGGCACGCACGCCATGCTAGCCATCAATCAAGCTACTGATTTACTAATCAGCAAAGCTCAAGTTCACAGCCTAGCCATCGTCGGCGTCAATCACATCAACACTTCAAGCGGCGCTATTGGCTATTACGCCAAAAAAATTGCTGAATCTGGCCTCATCGGCTTAGTTTTTGCTGGCAGCATGGAAAGTGTCGCTGCTCATGGCTCGTTCGAAGCCCTTTTCGGTACTAACCCGCTCGCCATCGGCGTTCCTACCAACCACGAACCCCTAGTTCTCGACATGGCCACCAGCGCTATGGCCTATTACGGCGTCGTCGAAGCCGATCTCGCCGGCCGCGTCTTACCTCCCAACATCGCTTTTGATAAAAACGGCCAGGCCACCACTACACCAAAAGATGTGCTCGACGGCGGCGCACTCCGCACTTTCGATCAAGGCCCCAAAGGTTCCGGCCTATCCATGTTGGTCCAAATCCTCACCGGCCCTCTCCTCGACTCATATTTCACCGGTTTCGGCGATATTAAAAACAATTGGGGCGGCCATCTCCTCATCGCCATCGACCCTGAACTTCTCGGTGGTCTAGAATCCCTCAAGACTGGCGTCGAACAAATGATCACCAAGGTCAAAGCCAGCCAAAAACTACCTGACATCACTGAAATCTTCGTTCCTGGCGAACACGGCAACCGTCTTACCAAAACCGCCCTCGACTCTGACTCGATCACCCTAGAAGACAACCTCTACGCCGCTCTCACCGCCCTCACCAACCCAAACTCTTAATCCACCTCCACACTCTCCCCATGAAAGCGGTGCAAATCCCCCACCTGCTGCAATTTTTGTAATCCCAAATTATTGACGTCCTGCGTCACCACCTCCGTCTGCTTAGGAATAATCGGCACTTCACCCGCTAATCGCTCATCATAAACCAAACGGTCGCGACACATCGCACACGGCGTCAAGGTAATCTGCTGCACCCCGCGCAGCACACTCACATCATCCGTCCTCGCCTCACCCGCCACAGCAATCGTCACCACTTGCGCCACACTCTCATCAATCCTGTCCATCAAATATTGCTCTGCGCACCACGCTTTACCGTCTTTACTCGCCCCTCCACTCTTATCAACCTTAGTATTTGCATCAAACATTACCGCCCATGGGTTCTCGCCATCTGCCACCTTTCGCAGCACCAACATCGCCGCCCCGACCCTAAAAGGCTCCGGCCGACGATAATGCACCGAGAATGCTCGTGCCCCACGTGCCAAGGCTAACAACTCTGGCCGCACCAAATCACGAGCTTCTACTAACTGTTCACGCGTCGGTTCGTTTCCAATCATCTTGTTTAACTTATCAGCCATCATCTTCGCCTGCTCTTTAAGTTCCAGCAAAACCTCTTCACTTTCTAAACTTCTAGCTCGTTCCGCTAAAGAAATTCGGTACGGCGCCCGCTCCTCATTCCGCTGCCGCACCATCTCTCGCATAAACGGCAAGCCAAGACGCAACGTCTCCTCCTGTCTCACTCGCTTACTCCCTTCTTCGTCAAATCGTTCGCCATCATTCATATTCAACCTTAATACTAGTCAGCCAATCTTAACACACGCCGAGTAAATAAAAAATTCTCTTCGTGCTATACTCAACGCATTCTTATGCGTCTCCTTTTTTTCATTTTAATTGCTGCCGCCATCGCCTGCGTCGCCGCCCCTTTTACTGGCGACTTTTCCCTCTTCGTCGAAGCTGCCCTCTGGATTTATTCTCTCACCATCGCCTTTTTAGTCGACAAAGCCATCGCTCGTCGCCGCGCCCTCAAAGTTAACGTCGCCCTTGAACTCGCTCGCCTCCGCCACATTCATCACGTCGCCGAACAACTCGGCCGCACCTACTCCAGCAAAATCAACAAACTCCTCACCATCTACCAAACCAAAGTCGCCAGCGAATTCATCTCCCACCACAAGTCGACCGACCAATTCCGCGATCTCTCCCACGCCATCTACTCTTTCACCCCCAAAACCACCAAAGACACTATTCTCTACACCGACCTGTTAAGCACCCTCCAAGAACTGACCCTCGGCCGGCAAAACATTCAACTCGAACTCCAAGGCGGCCTCAGCTTTTACGACTGGCTACTCATCACCCTCGTCCTCGCCTGTCTCTTCATTTTATTACTCGTCAAATTGGACGACCCCAGCCCCACGCTCCGCCTTGGCCTCACTTTCTTAGCCATTCTCGTCAACCTCATCCCGCTTGAAATGCTCTGGAAGGACGACCGCTTCAGCCAGAAAGCCCTCACCAAATTTGGCCTCTTCTACCGCCGCAACATTCCTCGCGACTAATCAAAAACCGCACCTCAGCGTCACCCGAAGGCGGCTTTTGGTGCGGTACGTCGCCCTAACTGGGGCCTACTTGGTCGACGGCAACAACATGTCAGCCGGGATCTCCATGATCAAGCAGTTGGCCTTGCCTTTACCGACCATCGCTCCTCGGTACGTCCCCGTCCACTGCTGAGTCTCTGTCTCAGAGCGTCGAAAGGCGTAGAAGATGGCGTCACCACGATGATTGTAGCTCTTTTCAAACCGCAGTTCAGTCGCCGTGAAGTGGAAGTTACGCAACGTCGCCTCACCGTAGTGATCGATCGTCTGACCCGTCCACCGCTCCGGCGCCTCCGGGTCCTCGAACAAGACCCCACTGAACAGTGACCCCATGATCTCCTCCGGATAGATCATGACCTGCACGCCGTCCGAACCGATCCCCAGCCCCAACGGACGCTGTCCCTGAAAGAAAAAACCGGTGATGAACCTTGGCTTGATTGCCATTTGACCCTCCTTGGGTGCGCCAAAACTAGCACAGCTTCCAGCCATTGGCAATCTACATCTCCTCCCGCTTAATTTTCTGAATCAACTCCTCATCCTCTAACCTCAACTTAAAATCTCCCTGAATTATTCCATCATACGTCGTGTGATGCGGCCGCACTACTTTCTTCAACTCAATTCCTTGCGCCTGCAACTTCTCAGCCAACCTCTCCATGTCCCCCTCTATCGGATACACCTCAATATGATCAAAGCCAGCCTTCTGACTCATGTCCGGCTTCTGATCAGCCAACTCCAAATACCAAATCTCGCCGAGCGTCGTCGTCAGTGGCCGCTTAAACTTAATCACCGCAATCCGTCGGCCCGAAATAATTGACTGATACACAAACGCACTCTCCCCCTCAAACATTCTTCTCATCACCTCAAATTCTTCTCTCTCGCCACACTTATAACAAATATGATCAGCCTTCCCGCCAATCTCAAACTTACTCACCCACTTATCAAAAATCCCCACAAACCTCTGCGCCTCAGCCCAAAACTCCTCGACTGTTTGCAGCATAATTTATATTTTCAATAAATGCTTCGTATACCCAGCCTGTTTCAAAACTTCAAACGCCGCCCAAACCTCTACCGGAATTTCTTGCTCAATCTGCCATCCCTTTTTAGCGTAAACGTCAATTCGCTGCAAATCGCCCATCATTATATTAATCACCTCATCTTTAGTTATCTCTCCGCCAACATATTCTTCAAACGATAACTGCGACGACGTAACTCGTAACTCTTTATCTGGCCATACTTTAGCCCCCGTCGCATAAGCCCGCCTTTCCATATACGGTTTCGTCACCACCAACACCGAATTCCAAACACCCAACTTCTCATCAATCAACGGTCTGCTCAAAGTAAAATTCTCGCCCGTATTCTTGGCTTCACTTTCTAAAACAATCTTATCGCTCGGCACTCCAGCGGCCATCATCACCTCCGCAAACTTCGCCGCCTCACTCTCTACCCAACCCGTCTTCAACAAATCATCAGCATGAGCAACGCCACCCGTCACTACCACCAACTGTGCCCAACCCTGTAACCACAACTCCGCCGCATATTCCGCCACTCGTAAATCATGGCTACCGAGCACCAGCATCACGTCAACCCTAATCAACGGCTGATGCAACTGATGATAGTCCCAAATTATTTGTCTAGCTTTTTCAATTGTCATAACCTTTTAGGTTTTAAATACCCATCTACCAACCCCAACAACTCATCGGCCTTTAAACCTTGCAACTCCGCCAATCGCAAAACATTAATCAACATTTTAACCATTCCCTCTTCCAACAATTTCTCACCCGCCAAATCACCATGATCCTGCGCCTCAGCGAATGCCGCAATCTTTCCCAACGATTTCGCCATGTGTAATGCACTATGTCGCACTGCAAACTTCATAACTTCATCTCGACTTTTCCCAGTCAATTCTGGATAGCTCTCAGGCGTAAACGAGTAATGAACAACGATTTTATCAATTATTTCTTGCAGGTTCATATTGTATCCAGTATCTTACCATTAAATCTTATATCACCTAACTTCAAATTATGCCCAATCGCGTCGCCCACTTCGAAATCCACGCCGATAATCCAGAACGCGCTGCTGCTTTCTACACCGACGTTTTCGGCTGGAAAATCACTAAATGGGAAGGTGGCCAAATGGAATATTGGATGGTAGAAACCGGCGGTCGCGAGGAACCAGGCGGCATCAACGGTGGCCTCGTCCGTCGTCCCTGCCCTGCTCCAGCCGCTGCTCAAGGCCTCAACGCCTTCTGCTGCACCATGGTCGTCGACAACTACGACGACGTAGCCGCCAAAATTCTGGCCCACGGCGGAACCGTCGCTATGCCCAAGTTCGCCCTCACTGGCATGGCTTGGCAAGGCTACTTCATCGACACCGAAGGCAACACCATCGGCCTCCACCAAGCCGATGTCAACGCCAAATAATCGCTAACCTCAGCTTTTTCTTGTCAAGTCTTTCTTCATTGCCGCTTCATGCCCTTCTGGTATAGTACTAACGTATGAAGTTGTTGGTCGTCGAAGATGAACCAAAACTCAACAAAGGCCTCGTCCTCGGCCTCCAAGCCCGCGGTTACGCGGTCGACTTTGCGTTTGACGGCGTTGAAGGTGAAAACATGGCCAAAGGCGGCGATTACAGCCTCATCATCTTAGACGTCATGATGCCGAACCGCGACGGCTTTACCATGTGCCAAAACCTCCGCGCCGCCGGCCACAACGTCCCAATCCTCTTTTTAACCGCTAAAGACGCCATCGACGCCAAAGTCGAAGGCCTCAACCTCGGCGCCGACGACTATCTCGTCAAACCTTTCTCTTTTGAAGAACTCGTCGCCCGTATCCGCACCATCATGCGCCGCACCCCCCAAGTTGTCAGCGACGTCCTCACCCTCAGCAACCTCAAACTCGACACCCGCAGCCAAACTCTCACCGTCGACGACAAACCAATCGAACTGACTCTCCGTGAATACGGCCTCCTCGAATATTTCCTCCGCAATCAGGGCGCCGTCGTCACCCGCGAGGACATTCTCACCCACGTCTGGGACCGTTTCTTCGACTCTTTCAGCAACGTCGTCGACGTCCACTTGAAAAACTTACGCAAAAAGTTACCTAAAGCTTATGCTAAACGAATCCAAACCGTCTGGGGCAAAGGTTACCGCCTCGTTTGAGGAACGCCTGGGAGCCACCCGTTTTTGGCTGACCATGCTTTACGTGGTTATTTTAGCCGCCATTTTGATTGTCTCAAGCGCCGTCACCCGTGGCGTCTTCAACGAACAACTCAATAATCGCTTCCACGGTCTCCGTTTTGACCTCGAGCGCTCGGAACTCGTCCCCGTCCCCACCGCCGCGGAAGTCCGGGCCGACCTCATTCAAACCCTCATTGTCGTCAACAGCATTCTCCTTATCATCGCCGGCATTGTCAGCTACCTCGTCGCCGGGGCCACCATCAAACCCATTCGCGCCGCCTATACCGCGCAAAAAAAATTCCTGAGCGACGCCAGCCACGAACTCCGCACGCCCCTCGCCATCCTCAAAACCGACTTCGAAAACGAGCTTCTGGTCGCCACTGACACCGATGTCAAAGCTCGCCTCAACAGCCACCTGGAGGAAATCGAGCGCATGCGCCACCTCGTCGCGGATCTCTTGCTTCTCTCGAAACTCGACGAGCGAGGCACCGCCCCCCGCCCCGTCACTACTCTAAATCTCGCCGACACTGTCTCTTCAGCCGTCGACCGCCTCAAATCCCTAGCCGCCAATCATCACGTCACCCTCCACCTCACCCCCACCCCCAACCTCATCGAAGTCGTAGCTAATAAGGATCTGCTCGACGTCGCCTTGAGCAACATCATCAGCAACTCTATTGTCTACAACCAAGACCACGGTTCCGTCGACGTCACTCTCGGCCTCGAGAACAATCAAGCATCAATCACCATCATCGACACCGGCATCGGCATCGCCGCCGAAAATCTTGAACGTATCTTCGACCGTTTCTGGCGGGTCGAGCAATCCCGTTCTCGCGCTACCGGCGGCTCCGGCCTCGGCCTCGCCATCGTCCAATCCATCATGACGGACTTGGGCGGCAGCGTCACCATGAATAGCACCGAAGGCCAAGGCACGACGACGATGCTCAAACTGCCACTTAAAACCACATAATTATAAGGTCGTTAGTGAGACACTCAGTCTTGTAGCAGGTCGTAGGAGTGAAAGTCTGGCAGGGTGGTCTTCTGACGACGCCAGCCTCGGCCCTGTAACGGCGCCCGAGTCATACGAGGTGAGACGGCCGTTACGGTTGACGAAGGCGCAGCGAGGAAGAGGACTACCCTGGCAGGCTCGAAACGACTTCATACTTACTTCACCACCCCTCTGTTATGTTACTACCGTGACAGGGAACGCTCCTGAGCCAAAACGCCAGGGCTCCATAGCACATCGGCATCCTTGGAGGCGACCATCCCCGCCCCTGACCATTCCCGACCTGTGCTGTTTCTTCCCTTTCCCCTCTTTCATTCTTCATTTATAAAACTATGTTGAATAAGACAAAACGAGCCATCGTGACGGCTGCTATCGTCGCTACCCTTGGTGCCAGTGCCTTTGCTGGCGTCGCCACCACCTTTGCCGCCAACACGGCCGGTCAGGCTGGTGATCACATGAGCAACTTGGTCACCGCTATCGCTACCAAGTTCAACTTGAACAAGGACGACGTCCAAGCCGTCTTCGACGAACAAAAGGATCAAATGCACGCCGACATGGAGGCCAAAGTCGCCGCCCATATCAGCGACGCGGTCACCGCCGGCAAACTCACCCAAGCCCAGGCCGACGCCATCACCGCCAAGCAAGCCGAGATCGACACCTTCCTGCAAAGCCAAGAGTCAAAAACTCCCGCCGAGCGTGAAGCTGCCATGAAAACCGAAATGGATAGCCTAAAGGCCTGGGCCAAGAGCAACAACATCCCTAAAGGTTTTGCCTTCCCGCATTTCCTCGGTCATCCCCCCATGGGCGGCCACCACTTCGGCAAATTCGCCAAGAACCACCAAACCGCAACCACCGACGACAGCACCAATGAGTAATTACAAATTAAATAATCCGTCTCAATCGAGACGGATTATTTTTATTGCTCGTACTCCCCTTAAAACTTACGATAAGTCGACTCCGAGCGATTTTCAATAGCCAAAACTTCATTTCGATGATCTCCTAAATGCCTAAAGATAATTCTGATATTACCTTTGCGTACCCTAAACAAATCATCTGAGCCCTTAAGCTTCAAAATATCTAGTCCTGCTAATTTACCAGCCAAAATTAAATCACCAATGCGAATAATTTCCGCCCGTTGCTTGGGTGACATTTTATCCAAAAATTTCTGGGTCTGGTCGACCATACTAAGCCATAGCTCTTAGCCGACTGACCAACTCCTCTAAAGGAATCCCGTTTTTTCTAAACTGAGTAAAATCAACCAGCGTCTCCCAGCCCTCCTCTTCCACTGGTACAATCCTAAACAACGGCTTAGCCCTTTTCATAACTAACATCGAACCGCCACGCCGTACTTGACCAGCGTACTTTTCAACGTCAGTTCTGAATTCTTTCAAACCTACACTCTTTTGCATAAAGATAAACTTAAGATTATCTTCAATATACTTCAAACCTATTTTCTTGTCACGTTCGCAACTTCATGTCATATTTAATCAATGAAATCCTTCACCCTCAACCACGAATCCTTCCATGAAGTAAAAGCTGGCCGACGTGGCGCAGCAGTTTTGGTGAATGAGGACAAAACCAAATATCTCCGTATCGGCGAACCCGCAGTCCTCGGCCGCGAACTCGCTTTCCACCAGGAACTCCTCAAGCTCGGCTTTCCGGTTGCTCCAATCCTCGACAGTGGCGCCATCGACGGCCATGAATACTCAGTCGAAGCCTCCCTCGGCGCTGAACACTTTTCCGTCCTCTTCGCCGCCGACTTGGCTGCCAGCGGTCACATCGAACCAGCCACTTTCGCCAAATATCTCGCTATTGTCGAGCAATTTCGTACCGCCCAAGTCAAAACCGAGCGCGCTGCCACGCCAGAGGGCTGGGCCACCTTCCTTGACGCTCTTCATGTCTCAACCCTCAAAGCCGAACTCCCCGACTTCGCCAACCAAATCGACGCCGCTGTCACCAAAGCCACGGCCGAACTCGCCGCTACCCCCTTCTGCCTCACTCACGGCGACCTCACCACCCACAACATTCTCCCGGGCGGCGTCATCGACTTCGGCGATCACTTCACCGGCCCCACTGGTTACGATCTCGTCACCGCCCTATCCGTCCCTTTCTGGATTCCTCGTTCAGAATTAAACTTCGAATACCACAAACTCTACAACTTCACCGACGCCGAAGTCACATCATTCCTCAACCACCTCGGCCCCATCCCCAACTTCGACGCCCTCTTCTTTCTTAAAAGTATCTGGTGGGACGTCAAAAACCACCCCGCCCCCAAACTCCAAGCCTGGCGTCACCATCTCTTCCGCCAAGTCACCACCCGCTATCTCAGTAACGAATCCCTCTTCTCTTTCTACCTCGATCACAAAGATGACTAAAAAAGGAAAGGCCGGACTACCCTCACAGGCAGCCCGGCTTTTACGATACGTAGTTCTCCCCCAGCTATGGGGGGAGCTAGAGGGGGCTGCACTAGAGAAATCGCAACTTCATCTCGCGCAACCCGCGCTCCACCCGCACGAACCCGGGCATGTGCGTCCCGAGCCAAGCGCTCGTGTACTCGATCCCGCGCATAGCGTAGTCGCGTCGTCGGTACTCGCGATGGTCGAACTTGATCGGCACCACCTCAACCTCGTCGCCGAGCGTGTAATGTGCCAGATGCTCCACCCGACCGAACCGCCGCGCCTCACACATCACGAACATCCGCCTCGCCTGCAGCTCGCGCTCGCTCAGCTGCGTCTGCTGCTGCCCCATCTGAGCGCCGAACACCCGCATGGCGGACCTCGCATCGCGCGGCGTCAGCGGATAATTCATCACCCGGAACTCCCGCGTCTCGCCAAACTGCCGCTCGAACGCCGCTTCGAGCACCGGCCGAAAATACTCGGCCTCAGTCACATCGGGCCGCCGACGGTTGGTCGCCCCGCCGTACAGGTACCAGTTGACCACCTTCTTGGCGTCCCACCTAGCCGCCCACTTGGCCAACTTGGCCGCGTACTCCCATTGCATCGCCTGGGCCTCGTGGTCACCCTCATCCGGCACTCCGTAACTCATCACCAAACATTGAATCGACATTTTGCCTCCTATGGCCGCCCAATCCTGCCCCAAAAACCTCTTTTCGTCAACCAAAAACCATGTTATAGTCAACTTATATGAACAGCAAAGTAGCCCAAATGAGTAGCACCTCGGCCATGCCGAACCTCCGCGACCTTGCTCGCGACATTTTTGCCGCTTACAAAAACTGGCGTCACGCCCGTGCTTTGGTCTTCCTCGATTTCCGCGAACTCCGCGACGACGAGGGGAGAATCTTCCCGCGAGGGAAGCGTGTCTCCATCCCGGCCAACCGAGCCGACCGGTTTCTAGCCGCCGAGTTTACACTCTTCGAGCCGACCGCCGACCGCCCCAAGGTGGCCACCGCTTGCGGCACTTAATCAACACTCCCCCGGTCACACAACGCCAGCCGTTTCCGCAATAAGTTCTTCTCGGCCTCCGAAGGACAGCGTTGGATGGCTTTGATGAGTGCGATTTTGGCCGAATCGAAGTTTCCGATCTGGCGGTTGAGTTCGCCGACGACGGCGTGCCAGAGGTAATACTTCTCGACGATCTCGGTCGATTCCATTTTCTGAAGTTCGCGCAGCCCGGCTTGCGGATCGTGCAAACGGGAGACGGCCACCGCTCGGTTCAGTTCGTGGATTGGGTTGGGGGCGATGCGGATCAGCAGGCCGTAAAGATCGACGATTCGGCTCCAGTTGGTTTCCTTTGGAGAGGCAATCAGGCAATGCTCGGCCACGATGCCAGCTTCGAGGTGATAGCGAGATAGTTGATTTCCTTGCCCGCTGGCGATCATCAGGC
>CAITFQ010000069.1 GCA_903891735.1 Candidatus Uhrbacteria bacterium
GCCGAGGTAGAGAATCGTTGTCTCACCGTGGACGTCCGGACTAAACGCCAAGATTATTTCACCGATCTCCGGATGCAGCGTCAGTCGCGCAACGAGTTCGTGAATTCGTAACGTATCTGGCGTGGCGCCATCAATTGGATTCAGCACGCCACCCAAAACAAAATACTTCCCACGATAAGCATGCGTGGCCTCAATCGTGGCAATATCGCGCGACTCGCTGACCACACACAACTGACTAACTTCGCGCGTACTATCCGTACAAATCTCGCACACTGGTTTCTCGGCATACGTATAGCAGACACTACACGTCTGAACATTTTTCAGCCCGGCAATCGTCGTCGCCAAATTATCCAGTTCATACTTCGGCAATCTGAGCAACGCAAACGTATAGCGCAGCGCCGTTTTGGGCCCCACGCCAGGCAACCGCCCCAGCGCGGCCGTGGCATTATGGATCGGCGCTGGAAACTGCCTCATAAAGTCATTAGTGAGACGCTCGGTCTTGTAGCGTGGTCGGTGGGAGTCAGTGGTCGGCAGTTGGTCATCGACGACGCCAGCCTCGGCCCTGTAACGGCGCCCGAGTCAGACCTGGCCAGCTGAGCTGGCCGAGGTGAGCCGGCCGTTACGGTTGACGACGGCGCAGCTAGGAGAGGACTAGCTGTCGAGCACTGACGACAAAACGAAGCTAACCGCCCAAGTTCTTCATCATGTCACCCAACCCGCCGATGCCACCCATGTCTTTCATCTTCTTCATCATCTCGCCCTGCAACTGCTTGTTAGCGTCGGCAAAAGCATCTTTTACTCCCTGGGCAATCGCGCCGCGCTCCACGTCGTCGTTGATTTGAATGCCCTGAATCTCATGACTGCCGTTGATGGTAATCAAGACGCCGCCGCGAGCGCCGCTACCGACCACCATGATTTCGTCGAGCATGTCTTTCATTTTCTTACCCTGGTCACGCAAGTCTTTAAGCTCTTTTAGTTTATTGAACATAAAATCCATTACAAATTAATGCTGTGGCCTTCTAAACCCGCCTGGTGGTGAGAAACCCTTCGGCGGCGTACCTGGTGGCAAGTTAAAGTTCGTTCTGTCTGGCGTTACAACCGATGCTCCTGGTGGGGGAGTAGCACCCCCAGCGGCGATCGGCATCGGTAGATCGGCGTGGGCCTTGTCGAGATTTTTGAAACTCGTTTTGGCCGCGTCCCAGAATAATTTTACCATGCCCGTCGGTCCGTTACGATGTTTGGCGATGTGGATTTCCGCCGACGTCCGCTCGTCTGGCGTCAACTCTTCCGGCAAGTAGTTACGGTCCGCGGCCTTACGGTAGAGGAACATCACGATGTCGGCGTCTTGCTCGATAGAACCCGAGTCACGCAAGTGGGCCAGTTTTGGAATCGCTGGTTTGGTCATTTCCACCGCACGCGAGAGCTGCGCCAGCGCCAGCACCGGTACGCCGAGTTCCTTCGCGATCTGCTTGAGACCACGCGAAATTTCTGACACTTCTTGCACACGGTTGTCCGTCTGTTTACGCGCCTCCATCAACTGCAAGTAGTCGATGACAATTAGTGACAAGCCATGTTCTGATTGTAAGCGCCGAGCCTTAGTTCTGATCGTCATGATGTTGGCCGTTGGCGAGTCGTCAATGTAAATTTGGGCTTCGGACAACTTACCAAGTGCTTCACCGATTCTCGGAAAATCGTCACTGGTATCTGACAATCGGCCATTACGCAGCTTCCACAAGTCGACACCCGCCTCCGCACAAATCATACGGTCGACCAACTGTTCCTTACTCATTTCGAGCGAGAAGAAGCCCACTGGTTGTTTAGTACGCATCGCCACCGAGCGAATAATGTCGAGCGCGAAAGACGTCTTACCAACTGACGGACGAGCCGCGAGAATAATTAAGTCTGACTTTTGCAAACCAGCCAACAGGTTATCGAGACCCGTAAAACCAGTTGGCACGCCACGCAACTTCCCGCGATCACGATGTAGTTCGTCAATCCGGTCAAAGGCCTGCGTCAACACCGAGCGCAACGGCACAAAACTCGTCTTCTGCACGTTACTCGAAACATTAAATAACTTCTGCTCAGCCGAATCAATCAAAATATCGGCATCCTCCGTCTCATCATAGCCGAGTGCCGTAATCTCACTCGCCGCTCGCAATAATCGGCGCAGCAGCGACTTCTTAGTTACAATCTCCGCATACGTGCCAACGTGCGCCGCTGTTGCCACTTGGTTCGTTAGCTCCACCAAAGCTGTTCGTCCGCCAATCTGCTTGAGTAAATTCTTTTCCTCTAATCTATTGCCGACAGTCAGGATGTCGATCGGCTGATGACGTTCCGCCAACTCCTGCATCGTCTCGTACAAAATACGGTGCGAGTCCTTATAAAAATCTTCGGCCGTCAAAGCGTCGCCAATCTTTAAGAGCGTTTCCTGGTCAATCAAAATCGAGCCGAGTAAGGACTCTTCTGCCTCTAAATTGTGCGGCGGAATGCGGCCGACCGATTCATTGCTCATGTGGGGCTATGTTAGCCCATTGTGGGCATTCTCGGAAGAGGACAAGCTGTGTGCTATACTGTGGACAATATGACGAAAAAAAGTCGCTTGTTTTGGGGAAGTTTGCGGCCACTAATCGGGCAAATGGTCGGCGTCGGCCTGTTTACGTTGCCCTTTGCTTTGAGCCAAGCAGGCGTCGGTTTAGGTCTCATCGCCATTATCCTGGCCGCCTTAGCCTCGCTGGTCTCACTCCTCATGTTCGGCGACATTGCGCTAGCGCTTAAAGGTCACCACCGGTTCGTTGGCCTCATGCGCGAACTCACCGGTCCCGTCGGTCAATTCTTCGCGGCCATCGGTCTCTTCGGTGGCATCTTTGGCGCCCTCACGGCCTACGTCCTAATTGGCGGCAACTTCGCCTATAACGTCTTCGCCGGCGCTGTACCAATGAGCCTCTTCGCTTATCGCCTAATCTTCTTCGTCCTCGCTGCTATCCTCATGCTCGGCGGCTCGCTAACTGTCGCGCGCTGCCAAAAATATCTTATTCTGGTCTACGGCCTGGGCACGATTATTCTCGTCATCCTTACCGCGCCACATCTTAATCTCGCCCACTTCGTCTTTGCCACCGGTCACAGCTGGACCTTACCCTTTGGCGCCGCCCTCTTCGCCTTCACCGGTTTTGCCGCCATCCCAGAAATGCGCGACACCCTCGGCAAATACCGTACCCAATTACCTCGGGCTATCACCACCGGTCTGGTCCTCGTAGCTGTTCTCTACATCATCTTCGGCTTAGCCATCGTCGGCGTCACTGGCCTCAGTACTAGCCCCGACACTTTGCGCGGACTGCAGGACACCCTCGGCCCACTCTTCGTTGGCCTGGCTTCTCTAATCGGCTTAGCAACGGTACTCACCGCCTTCGTCTCGCAAGCCCTGGTGCTCCAAAAAACCTTACTCTCCGACTATCGCTGGCGCTATTTCATCTCTCTTACGCTAGTCCTCGCCGTGCCTCTCGTCTTATTCCTCCTCGGTGCCGCCGACATCACTCGTGTCATCAG
The DNA here is from genome assembly GCA_903891735.1 of Candidatus Uhrbacteria bacterium. GTDB lineage: Bacteria > Patescibacteriota > Patescibacteriia > UBA9934 > UBA9934 > UBA11707. The sequence continues at coordinate 3,544 of CAITFQ010000069.1, forward strand.
CCTAACCGGCGGCGTCTTTGTCGGCTTGGCCGGCCTTGTTCTCACCATCGCTTACGCCAACCTCCGCCGTCATCCTGCCTTAAACAAGCGTCATCTCCTCATCCCTCGTTGGCTAACTCTCCTCACAGCCGGCATCTTTATTTTGAATATCATTTTAGCCTTGTAGGTCGACGTCGCCCGTAAGTCGTTGGTGAGCCAGAAGTCTTGTAGCGCCCGAGCCGCAGTCAGCGAAGACGAGAGGTGTGTCCTGCGACGAGACGAAAGGCCGACCCGAGAAAAGTTGCCGGAGATTACGTCGGAGGATCAGCAACGAGGCAGTAATGTCTACTTTTCTGGGCTGAGGCCTTGAGCGAGGAGTGGGACCACCCGAGTCTCGCGCTGACGATATCGACTTACTCAAGATTGCTTCGCTGAAGCTCGCAATGACGAGTTATTTTCGTTCTTGTAATTCCATGGCTTTGATGACGTTGAATAGTAGGTAGGCCACAGTCAGTGGGCCGACGCCACCTGGTACTTTGCTCATGAAACCGGCATGCCCAACTAACTCTGGTGCTGCATCACCGACGACCACGCCATTTTTCTTGTTGGTGCCAACGTCGATTACGACTGCGCCCGCCTTCACCATATCACGCTGCAAAAAGCCGGCTTCACCAACCGCGACAACGATGATATCCGCTGCTCGCGACTTAGCGGCCAGCGAAGTGCTGTTACGTGCCAAGAACTGCGCCTCGACGCCCGCTTCTTTCATCAGTTCAATAATCGGCTCAGCAAAAATTGTACTGTTGCCAATAATCACCGCGTGCTTATTTTGCAATGGCGTATGGCTAGCCTGGAGCATGCGCATCACAGCTAAAGCAATCGGCGGCACCAAGTTAGCTTTGTTCTCAAGCAACAATTTACGGTTCTCAACATGAAAACCGTCGACATCTTTTTTGAAATCAATCGCGCCAATAATCTTATCAACGCTTTGTCCTGGCAACGGCAACTGCACCAAGATTCCGTGAATGTCGTGTCGCGCATTCAGCTCGTCAATCTTGCTGATCAGCACGTCGTCTTTAGTGTCGGCCGCAAACTCATACTTCTCAATGTAGATGCCCACTTCTTTAGCCGCATTTTCTTTAAGGCCGACGTAAAGATGCGAGGCTGGGTCATCACCAACCAAAATTACCGCTAGTCCTGGCGGATGGGGCAGCTTGTGTATTCGTGTCGCGGCCTTTTCGCGAATGTTGTTGGCTAGAACTCGGCCATTGAGAATCTCGGTCATATCAACAAAACAGTTTTATTTGGCCTATTTTGGGCTTGCAACATCGAAAACTTTTTCATCTTAGCATTAACTAAGCCTCAAAAGCTTTTCTCGTTGCGCACCCAAACTAGTCTCAAATAAAACTGTTTTGGGTTTGGACAGTAGAATAGACCATTAAGCCAAATAACTCAACCCATCGTACAACGGGAAATCGTTGGTAAACGAAGTTATTGCTGAACGAATCTCGGTCAACTTGCTCGCGTCGTCATGGCTAGTTATTGCCTCATCGATCCATTTCGCAATCATCACCATGTCGTTTTCCTTCATGCCGCGGGTGGTCAAGGCTGGTGTGCCCAAGCGAATACCGGACGGATCCATCGGTGGGCGCGGATCATCCGGAATCATGTTCTTGTTAACGGTAATCCCAGCTTCGTCGAGCGCCTTCTCTGCCACCGCACCTGTTACTCCTTTACTCGTCACATCAATCAGTAGCAAATGATTATCCGTTCCGCCGAACATTAGTGTGAAGCCGTACTTCCTTAACTCGTTTTCCAAAGTCTTGGCATTCAGTCTGATCTGCTTGGCATAATCCCTAAACTCCGGGCGCAACGCTTCACCAAAAGCAATCGCCTTGGCGGTAATCGTATTCTCATGCGGTCCGCCTTGCAGTCCCGGAAAAATCGCCTTATCAATCGCCTTGGCGTGAACTTGCTTACACATGATCATGCCGCCGCGTGGCCCACGTAATGTCTTGTGCGTCGTCGTCGTCACCACATCAAACAACGGTACCGGGTTGTTCATCTCGCCGCCGGCAATCAAACCCGCAATATGGGCAATGTCGGCCATGGTCAAAGCGCCAACCTCATCCGCAATTTGCTTAACTCGTACATAATCGATTTCCCGTGAATACGCCGAGTAACCGACCAGAATCAACTTCGGCTTGTGCTCGACCGCCATCGCCCGCAAATTATCGTAATCGATTTCTCCGGCCGCATTCGTCTTATAGCGGATGAAATTATATCGTTTCGCACTATCAGTCACCGGGTGACCATGCGTCAAATGTCCGCCGTGCGACAAATCCATGCCGAGCACCGTCTCGCCCGGCTGCAACAACGCCGCGTAGACCGCAATATTCGCCGGCGCGCCAGAATGCGGCTGCACGTTCACATGCTCCGCGCCAAACAGTTGCTTAGCGCGATCAATCGCCAGTTGTTCAATCACGTCAATGTGCTGACAGCCGCCATAATAACGTTTGCCTGGATAGCCCTCCGCATACTTATTTGTCGCCACGGATCCGAGCGCCGCCAGCACTGCCGGCGACACAAAGTTCTCGGACGGAATCATTTCGAGCCCCGTGCGCTCACGCTGCAACTCGTTTTCTAGCGCTTGCGCGATGGCTGGATCCTGGCTGGCAATTGGGTTCATCATAGTGCTCACATGGTAACCGATAAACCGAAACCCCAAAAGGGGTCAGGTCGTGAATCGTGAATTCGTAAAAATCCTCATCAAATGCTACTCTGTCCCCATATGGAATTCGCCTCGCAACTTCAGGCTCGTTTCGGCGCTAAGTACAAGAGCCAAGAAAGCCTGGCTAAACACGTCAATTTCCGCATCGGCGGCCCGGCTCAGTACTTCGTGGAGGCCGTGACTAGTCAGGACATTATCGACGCCGTGACGCTGGCCAAACAAGCCGGTGTGCCTTGGTTTGTGCTCGGTGGCGGCAGCAACACCCTGGTGGCCGACGCTGGCTTTGCTGGCCTGGTCATTAAAGCCGCCAATCGTCAGCTCAAAATCGACGGCATTCACGTCATCGCCGAGGCCGGTGTGATTTCGGCCGCCGTAGCGCGGGCCACCGCCCAGGCCGGACTCCGTGGTTTCGAATGGGCTATTTCTCTCCCCGGCACCATCGGTGGGGCCGTCCGTGGTAACGCCGGCTGCTTTGGTGGTGAAATGAAAGATAACCTTGAATCAGTGCGCGTCCTCCGTCACGGCGAACTCAAAACCCTACTGGCCGCCGAACTCGCCTTCGCCTATCGCGATAGCCTTTTCAAACACCTCGGCAATGACGATGTCGTCCTCGATGCCACCTTACGCCTCACTCCCGGCGACGCAGCCGAGGCCATGTCAGCCTTAGAAAAAAATCTTGCTGGCCGCAAAGCCAGCCAACCACTCGGCTCATCTTCTGCTGGTTGCATGTTCAAAAACTTTGAATACAGCGACGACAACATGATTGGTAAACTCGCCGCTCTGCACCCCGTTCCGCCAGCTATGTTGGCTAATCATCGCCTGGCCGCTGGTTGGATCATCGACGTACTCGGTCTCAAAGGCACCCGCATCGGCGACGCCATGGTCAGCGACACGCACGGCAACTTCCTGGTTAACAAAGGCGCCGCCACGGCTGCTCAGATTATCGAACTTATAACTCTCATCAAAACCCGCGTCAGCACTGAAACCGGCCTCGAACTGCACGAAGAAGTTCAGTACCTCGGCTTTTAATTATGACCTATCAAGCTCGCATGTACGCCGACGGGGGAGCGCGCGGCAACCCCGGTCCGGCCGCTGGTGGCGCCGTCATCTTCAAACTCGATGAGCAGGGTAATCAAACTGAACGCTTAGCCGACGTCGGCCATTACTTTCCTCATGCTACCAACAACGTCGCGGAATATACGGGTATCATCATCGGCCTCAAGAAAGCCCACGAACTCGGCCTCGCCACACTCGACGTCTGCCTCGACTCGGAACTCTGCGTCAAGCAAATCAACGGCCAGTACAAAGTCAAAAACCCGGTCCTCGGCAAACTTTTTTTGGAAGTCTACAATCTCAAACAACACTTTCGCCAAATCGCTTTTCGCCACGTCCGTCGTGCTTTCAACACGGAGGCCGACGCCGTCGTCAACCGGACTATCGATGCCAATTTGCAGATGTGATAGAATGGTCTCACTATGAGTCTCTTCAGCGGCAAAAAAGAAGAACATTTTGACGGCCTGCTGGGCATCGACCTGGGTCCGTCTGGCATCAAGATCGCGGAACTAGTAGGGGAGAAGGGCCGCCTTCGCCTGTCCACTTACGGTTATTCGGAAAACACCACTGCCAGCGAGAACACCCCGTCGTTACTGGAGGATCCCACCAAAGCTGCCGCCCTGATCCAGCGCATTATCAAAGAGGCCGGCATGAAAGCTACCCGCGTGGTGGCGGCTTTGCCTTCCGCCCAAGTTTTCCAAACCATCATCACTATTCCGCCCGGCAAAAGCAAGGAGGAAATGAAAGTCCTGATCGAAGCACAAAGCACCAAGCTCTTGCCGTTACCTTTGGCCGACATGATTGTTGACTCTAACATTCTCGACAAAGACGAAGCTGGCTTGAGCAATATCCGCGTCCTGGTCACGGCCGCGCCCAAAGCTCTCGTCCAAAAATATATCGATCTCTTCCGCCAAACCAAACTCGAACTCGTGTCGCTCGAGACTGAAGTTTTCGCCCTGATCCGCAGCCTCGTCGGCAAGGACAAGTCACGCGTCATGTTGGTCGACATTGGCTACGACCAGACGAACGTGGCTATCGTCATTGGCGGCGTGCCATACTTGCATCGCAGCATGAAGGGTGGCGGTCAGAACATCACCATGGCCATCGCTGGCAGCATGGGCATTTCCGCCGCTGAAGCCGAGCGCGTTAAGTGCGACTTATCGTTGAATTCGACCAGCGCCGAACCACCAGCCGCCGTCCAGACAGCTTTATCGGCTTTAGTTCACGAACTCAAATACTCACTGGAAATGTACTCTGGCCAAGCCTGGCACAATGAAGGCGCCATCGAAAAAATCATTGTGACTGGCGGCAGTGCGCAGTTGCCAGCCCTCGATCCATATCTCACTAAACTGCTCGACGTGAACGTCTATATTGGCGATCCTTGGGCCCGTATTACTGCACCCGCCGGTTTGCGTCCTATTCTCGACGAGATCGGACCCCGTTTTAGTATTGCCGCCGGCCTGGCTATGCGCCTGACCGAACACGATGCTTAGCCTATGAGTCAGCCGCCCACCATTCTTTTCGCTCTGCCTGATCAGCATCTGGCTGCTATTTTCGCGCGTCAGTTCACCCATGACGGCTGGTTGTCGGAAACCGTAGCCACGCTGACCGAGGCCGAACTTCGCGCCGTGCAGCTCCGCCCTAATGTCATCATTTTCGACGCTACTGTTATCACTCAAGCGGCCGCACTCGCTGCCGAAATTAAGCGTCTCAAAAACCTCCCCACCTTACTCAAAACCAAACTCATCGTGCTCGGCGACGCGGCTCATATGCGCCTCATCAACGACGCCTTGGCTGCCGGCGCCACCGATTATATTTTACTCCCGCATCTCACACCCAATGCCCTCGTGGCTCGTCTCCGCCGCTTGCTCTAGAGCTGTGTTATAATAGTTGCAATATGACAAAAATCGAAGTGTTGGTAGTTGCTCTTATCATCGGCGTGTGCGGCAGCTTAGCCGCCAGTGCTGTCCTCACCGCCCGTCTGCGCACTCGCGACGCCACCCGTTTGTCGCACGTTCGCGAAATTCAGGATGCCCTCGAATCTTACTTCACTGATCACGCTGGCTTTCCGGAAGTTGCCGACGCCTTAGCTCTCGGCCAGGGCAGTACCGAGTGTTTGGCTAGCAACGGCTTTGCCTGCAGTATCGCCCCCGACGACGCTTATCTCCGCATGGTACCGCAGCCACCAACCACCGGTTTGCATCAAAAATCCAGCTGCAGCGGCGTCGCCAATGCTTACTGCTACACCGGTAGTGCCACCAGTTATCATCTGCAGTTTGAACTCGAAGCCAGTAACAGTCTGCTCGGCTTAACCAAAGGCGCCAACTGCGCAACCGAAACTTCGCTCCAGCCCGGCGCCTGTTCCTCACTGTAAGGCTTTAAACGTATGACCATTTTCTTGACCCTCATCTTCGCAGCCGTCCTTGGCGTCTTAACCGGCAGCATTGTCAACGCCACGGTTCTCCGCACCAAAGCCGGCTTGCCGCTAATGAGCCGCGCTAAATGTCTGTCTTGCGTCGAGCCGATTCACTGGTTCGACTTAATCCCCGTGCTCAGCTACTTCCTGCTCAAGGGTCGTTGCCGCCGTTGTTCCGCCGCCATCGAATGGCAATATCCAGTGGTGGAAATCGCCATGGGTCTGCTCTTCGCCCTTTTTGCCTTGCGCATCATTCTCGGTCTCGGTATCCCAAGTTACATCACCGGCAGCGAACAGGGGATTCTCTTCATCCGCGACGCCCTACTCTCGGTTTTCTTGGTCATCATCTTCCTCTACGACTTCCGCTTCAGCGTCATTCCCGACAAATTCTCAATTCCCGCCATCATCTTGGTCGTGCTCTTTAACTGCCTGCTCGGCGCCTCAACTTTCTCCATGCTCCTCGGCGGCCTAGCCTTGGGTGGCTTTTTCTCCCTCCAATTCTTAGTCTCCCGCGGCCAGTGGGTCGGCGGCGGTGACATCCGCATGGGCCTCTTAATGGGCTTTTTACTGGGCCTGCCCCTCGGCCTCGTCTCTCTCTTCCTAGCCTACGTTCTCGGCGCTTTCGGCGGCCTCGTACTTCTCGTGAGCGGTCACCGCAGCCCCCAGAGCCACGTCCCCTTCGGCACTTTCCTCGCCGGCGCCACCATCATCACCCTCATCTTCGGCCCGTTGATTTTGAACAGTTACTTGGCTCTTTTATACTAAAAAGTCGTTAGTGAGACGCTCAGTCTTGTAGCGTGGCAGGTCAGTCAGCGAAGACGAGCGGCATGTTCTACGACGACGCCAGCCGTCGGCCCTGCGTCGAGTCCGCGAGTACGACGAGCTCAGTGGACTCGTGCGGTTGACGATGGCGCAGCTAGGAGTGGAACTGCCCGAGTCTCGCGCTGACGATATCGATTACTCAATATTTCTTCGTTGTGCTCGCAAAGACTTGGTCTTTGTTCTTCTTGCTTTGCTATCTCGTCGACGTAACTGCGACGCCCACGTCGGCCTAGTTGCTACTCTTTTAATTTGCGGCGTCAGTGCATGAGTAATTAGTCTGTCGAGCTTCTCGAGCGCCGTCTCGCGGTTCTGGCTTTGACTTCTTTGTTCGCTCGAACTCATCACTACCTCACCCTCACTATTAAGTCGATTTTTCAGGGCTGCCCGCAACTTCGCCTTCTCTGAATTATCAAACGCAGTACTTCCGGCTAAATTCCAATGCAGTTGGGCCTTAGTCGACACTTTATTGACGTTCTGTCCGCCAGCTCCTGACGAGCGCACGTACACCACCCTAATCTCATTTTCTGGAATTTTGCGCGCTGCTAGCATAATGGTACCATTATACAGGATTCATCTTATTGCTCCTATGAACATGGAAGTCGGTCGTTTCGTCACTGGTGCCTCGGGGCGTGAACGTAAGGAAAAAGTCGCTGCTAACTTAGAAGCTCTGGCCGGTCACCCTTTGGTCGACATGGCTCGTCCCACCTTACTCGGCGAAGGCGGTAACCACGTCGTTTTTACTTTAGCCGAAGGACACGGTGTAGTGGTTAAAGTCCAACGCGAGTACCTACTTGATTCGTTTGATTACGCGGAAGAAATGATGGGTCATGCCAGCGAACCTGAAATCGCCAAGCGCCAATTGCGCGTTCTACAAAAAAGACTACGGCAAGAACAGGGCAACTCAGACACGGTTGCCAAATATTTCCCCGGGCAAACTCTCGTCGAAAATATCAGCATCATGCCAGTTCCATTCACACCTGAACTCCTGCAAACATTAGCTCGTCCCGACCGCCCAGCGCCAGAGTTACCGTCAGGTCAATACGAACTACCAACTATCGTCACCGTCCAAGAGCAAGCCCCGGACGCCGCTTTCGGCCCAGAGTCATACGGTGTGCAGATGCGTTACATCGAAAGTCAACCAGAGTTTTTAGACGGTTCGGCTGTAGATTCCTACACGGATCTAAATGCTCTCTGGCTCGATGGTGCAGACTCGTCTGACGCTCCTCAGCTCGGCCTATCAGACATGGTCAAACACCAAGAGGATTTAGAATTTTTCGCTTTGGCCAAGCGCGACCAGGCCGTGCATGATACTTGCGTCAAATTCGTCACCGCCGCCATGCAGCTCAGCCGTGAAACCGGCAACTTACTCGATTTTATTGGCGCCAATAACGTCCGTGCCTTTCCGCAAACCACCGGCTCAGTCGAAGCTTGGCGGCTCCTGATGATCGACGGCCGCCTAGCTGGTGGCATGTTTGCCCATGGTCGGGGAATAGTTAATCGGATGATTGATCACAAGCCAGATATTTCCATAGCCGAAGTCGGCATCGCTATGCTCGCTCTCAACTACACCCGTTTCATCAACGCTTGGGCCGCTGACCTCGGGTTATCCGATCGCCTCAAATTCCTCGACCAACCAGTCGCCCCACACAGCCAAACGATTCTCAACGCTATCGCCAAAAGCTACCGTGGCGAGGAATTCTCTGTTCGATCAGTGTCGGATCAAGAGAAACTACCTAGCCAAATTGCTGCTAAATAATTTATGACTCACCAGGACGCCGCCGCTCGCATCGCCAAACTTCGTGTCGCGATCGACAAATATCGCTACCAATATCACGTTCTTAACGCCGCGGAAATTTCCGAGGCGGCATTAGACGCGCTCAAACACGAACTCTACACGCTCGAACAAGAGCACCCAGATTTAATCACACCCGAATCGCCGACGCAGCGCGTAGCCGGCACCGCCTTGCCCAAGTTTTCGAAGGTCGAACATCAAACTCCCATGTTATCCATGGAAGATGTTTTTAGCGAGGCGGAAATGGGGGATTGGCTTGCTCGCGTCGAGAAGTTAGCCGAAGGCACGCAAAGCTATCTCGTCATGCCCAAAATCGACGGCCTGGCCGTCTCGTTAATCTACCAAGACGGCAAACTCGTCAGTGCTGCCACCCGCGGCGACGGCAAAGTCGGCGAGGACGTCACCATGAACATTCGCACCATCGAATCAATTCCGCTCGAACTTCGTACTCCAGTCGCTGGTCGCGTCGAGGTCCGCGGCGAAATATACATGCGCAAAGACGACTTCGCTAAAATGAATGCACGACGAGCTGAACTCGGTGAAGAACTCTTCGCTAACCCCCGCAATGTCTCGGCCGGCAGCATTCGCCAGCTCGACCCTAAAATCGCCGCTGCGCGACCTCTACGCTTCTTCGCCTGGCGCCTCGAATCTGGCGTCGACCAACAAACACAAAAATCGAGTCTCGAGGCATGCCAAAAGCTCGGCTTCGCTACACCACCATTCGTGGTCGCAGCCAATTTTATCGATATCAAAAAATACTTTACCTCACTCGGCCAAGAGCGCGAGAGCCTCGACTACTGGATCGACGGCGTCGTCGTTCGCGTCAACGATTTATCTGCTTTCGAATCTCTCGGCGTGGTCGGCAAGACTCCCCGTGGCCTCGTCGCCTGGAAGTTCGCCCCCGAAGAAGCAACTACGAAGGTCGAGACTGTCGACTGGTTCGTCGGTCGCACCGGCGCCCTCACCCCCGTCGCCACGGTCAGCGCCACCTTCATTGCTGGCACCACGGTCACTCACGCCACCCTCCACAACGCCGACGAAATCGCTCGCCTCGGCCTCAAACTTCACGACACCGTCATCTTAACCAAAGCCGGCGACATCATTCCCAAAATCACCAAAGTCTTAACCGAACTGCGCGACGGCTCTGAAGCTAACATCGTTTTGCCGACTGCCTGCCCAGTCTGCGCCTCGCCCGTTATTCGCCGCGAAGGGGAGGTCGCGCTGATTTGCAGCAACAAACAATGCTTCGCCGTGACGAGCGAAAACCTCCTGCACGCCGCCCGCGCCTTTGCCATTGACGGTCTCGGCGGCAAAATCGTCGAAAAACTCGAGGACGCTGGCCTGCTCAAAACCGCACCTGACATTTTCCGTCTAACCATCGACGATCTCAAGGACCTCGAAGGCTTGGGCGACATCTCCGCCAAAAAATTAGTCGAGGAAATCAGTCGCCGCAAAACCATCGAACTCGACGCCTTCATCTCGGCCTTGAGCATCCGCCACGTCGGCCAGGAAACCGCCTTCGCCTTAGCCGCCAACTTCGGCACACTAGAATCGTTTATCGCCGCCGACAAAAATCGTTTACTCACCGTGCCTGATGTCGGGGAAACTGTAGCCGATGCCATCATCGAATTTTTACAGTCCGAGCATGCTCGTCAACTCTTCGCCGATTACCAGGCCGTCGGCGTCACCATCAAATCAGCCAAAAAAGTCGCCCAAAAACTAGCCGGCCTCAAGTTCGTCGTCACCGGCACATTAGCCACCATGGGCCGCGAAGACGCCAAAGATAAAATCCGTTTAGCCGGCGGCAGCGTCGCCGGCAGCGTCAGCAAAAACACAAATTACGTTGTGGTTGGCGACAATCCCGGCAGCAAAGCGGACGATGCCGCAACCCTCGGCGTACCCATCTTGTCGGAAGCCGAATTCTTACGTATCCTTGGCCAGTAATATGATTATCGACATCGATCACGTCGCCAAGCTGGCCAAGCTCCAGTTGTCGGCGGAAGAGAAAGCTAAGCTCGGCGAGCAACTGCCAGCCATTTTGGACTACGTCAGCCGTCTGCAAGAAATCGACACGAGCCAAGTCTCCACCCGCGATTACTTCACCGACGCCGTGAACATCGTGCGCACTGATATCATCGTCGAGCAGTCAGCAGCTGAGCACGACGCTCTCATCAAAGCTTTTCCCGTCAGTGCCGCTGGCGCGCTCCAAGTTCCTGGCGTTTTCGAATAACCTATGACCTTTCCAACTATAAAATCGATCATCGATGAAATTAGCAGCGGCCGCACTTCAGCGACTGACATCGTTAAGGCCACTCTCGCCGATATCAAGACTCGCGACGGCGCTCTCGGCGCTTTCCTCGAAACCTTTGATGCCGACGCCTTAGCGCAAGCCGCCGCCATCGATCACATCGTTGCGAGTGGGGCAGCCCTCCCGCCACTAGCCGGTGTCCCCGTCGCCATCAAAGACAACATGTTGTACGCCGGGCACAAGGCCACCGCCTGCTCAATGATTCTGGCCGAGCACACCGCCGCCTACACCTCTACTGTCGTCCAACGACTCATCGATGCTGGTGCTATCATCATCGGTCGCACCAACATGGACGACGCCGCCATGGGCTCGTCGACAGAAACTTCAGCTTGGCAAAAAACTTATAACCCTTGGGACACAACGAAGATCCCTGGCGGTTCTTCAGGCGGTTCAGCCGTCGCCGTCGCCGCCGGC
>CAITFQ010000070.1 GCA_903891735.1 Candidatus Uhrbacteria bacterium
TCAGCTATGCGTCCCATTTAAGGGGGCTCACCAGAATCTCTGGAGGAACACTGAAGCGCTCGAAAAGTTATTAATGCATGCTCCTACCAAAACTATAGCAGACAATAACCCCCCAAGTCAATTTATCCCCAACAAACGAAAACCCCTGAAACTCAGGGGTAATCTCGGAGGCCGCAGCCACTAATGAAATCATTATACCAGAGCCTACGGTCTGGACAAAACCCCTAACTTCAGCTACTTTACTACCACTATGCGCAACGACTACATGCTCCCCATCGTCATCGAAAAGTCCGCCCAAGGCGAGCGTTCTTACGATATTTACTCGCGTTTGCTGAAAGATCGCATCATTTTCTTGGGCACCGCCATCGACGACGGTGTCGCCAACGCCGTCATTGCCCAGCTCCTATTCCTGGCTAGCCAAGACAAAGCCAAAGACATCACCATCTACATCAACTCCCCAGGCGGCAGCGTCACAGCCGGCCTCGCTATCTACGACACCATGCAGTTCATCGCCCCGGACGTCAGCACCATCTGTATCGGTATGGCCGCCTCTATGGCCGCCGTCCTCTTGGCCGCTGGGGCTCCCGGCAAGCGCTTTGCCCTTCCGAACTCAGAGGTGATGATCCACCAGGTTCTGGGCGGCGTCGACGGTCAGGCGACAGATATCAAGATCCACGCCGAGCGTATTTTGCTCATGAAAGCCAGCTTAAACGCCATTTTGGCCAAGCACACCGGCCAATCCGTGGACAAGGTGACGGACGACACCGAACGCGACAAATTCATGGGCGCCAAGGACGCGCAAAAGTACGGCTTAGTCGACAAAGTCATTAAGTCCGCCTAAAGCCTAAAATCATCGAAACCGCAAAAAGAGCCTATTGACAGGCTTTTTTTGCTATGTTACCTTCGGCAGTCACAGGTCTTCAGTCTTCCTGGTTAACGGCAAACTGCAGTCACGACAAGCATGGGGACATAGTTGGTTACCTGATTTCGGCTCCGGCTGATCCCAGCGCAATGGCTATATCTTCTTGACTGCAGTTTAGCGCGAATCAGCCTACCCCCGCAGTCAAACAAACAGCTAAGCAAAAACCAGCCACTTTGGCTGGTTTTTTCGTTGCCGTCGATGTTCGCCTTATGGCGTCACCGGTGCATCGCTAGTTGTCACCGTATCAGCTGTCGTAGCCGCTGGATCAGTTGGTGCGGCCGCCACATCCGCCGCCTTGCCCACCAGACAAATCTTCGGCAGCGAGCGGTAGGTAGACAGGAAGTCCTGGCTAAACTTCGTTCCATCGCCATATGTCACATTGTAAGTGAAGTCGGCCGTGGCTCCAGGGTGCGCCGCCTGACACTTCTCAACGCCCGGTGCTAAGGTGTCCGTTTCCGTCGTCACATCAGCCCCTGAACCGCTCCAGCTCAGCACCTGTGGCGGGGTGTAGGAGCCGTGTCGGCCGTCACTCGTCCCCCAAAACGTAAACGTCAGCATGCCTTTCGTGCGGTCCATATTGGTCGCTAACAGCACATAATTCGGCGTGTCATTCATGAACTTAAAGTCCGGTGCCGGGTCATAAATCGTCGCGTCCGTCCCCGGATTACCATTGCTCGGATCATTGTAATAACTGACGACGAGCGAATGATTATGGCGCTCCACCACTTTCAAGCCGCTGTTCATGACTGCCCGGAACGTCGTCGTTCCAATCTGACACAAGCCACCCGCCACTTCCGGCGTAATTTTGTCGCCTTTAATGACGAGTTCCGGCAAATAACCATCCTCAATCGTAAACGGCTTGAGCTTTTCCACCAAACTCATGGTTTCCCCTGGCGCAATCAACAAACCATTCAACTTGTCGACGCCATGCTGAATGTTGGCCAAACGGTTACTCGGCGAATTGACAAAACTCGACGTACCCACACCCAACACCTCAGTAATCCCCAAGTTATTCACCGTCCCAGTTGTCACCGTCGGTTCAGTCACATCCGTCACCACCAAAACAGTTTTCTGCACTTTATTAGTAAAGTAATCAACAATCGCCGCCACCGTCTTATCATCGTTTACCTGAACGCCATTATGACTGCCAGCAAATTCCGTCACCTTACTGCCATCAACCTGGAACCGGGCATCTTGCGCGGCAATGTCCACCGTCGCATGCACCGTGGCCAAAAAGTCGGCCATCTGGGTCGCATCGAGGCTCAACTTCGGAGTTCCCTGATCGTCGACACTCGGCACCAACCAATCCATTAATTCCGACGCTGTCACCGGCCACGTCTTATCCAACCCTCGCGTTTCATCCTTGTACTCCAAGGTATACGGCGCGTGGCCGACTACATCTTTCACGCCATCCTCAAGCATTGTCGCTTGCTCTTCGCTAACTAGTGGGGGAGTGTCCACCAAATTAATCGTTAATGGCTTCAAGCTCAAATCCAAACTATCCGTCGCCAACGTCAACAAAGCGGGGTCAAAATCAAGCTCCTTACCCGTTCCGCCCGGCACCACCGCTACACTCACCTCATCATTTTTCTGCGAAATCTTAAAATCCGTCGCTACGCCTGGCGTTTCAACCTCCGGAAACGCTGCCCGAATCTCGGTTTTAGCCAACTCATTATCGAGCGTCCTGACATCTGGATTAATCGGCGTATTGTGGACGACTGCCACCACTAGCGACTGCAGCCAACCAAAGGGACCTGCTTCATGGCCGACGCTTAATGCCGCCTCAACCGCCTTATCGGTATCGATATTCAAGATGGACGAACTCGTTTCTACGCTATCACTCCGCAACGCCACCGTCTGGCTGGTCCCATTCACACTCACCGTCAGCCCGGCGTCGAGCATTTTATCAACCGCCTTCTGAATCATCTCCGTGGCGGCCAACTTATCCAATCCACTCAAATCGATATTCGCAAAACTAACGCCTGGCATGACGCGCCCAGCATAATTAGCTCGCACCAAGCCAGCTGAACCGAAGACTACCACCAGCACAACGATGATAACCGAGGCGCCAATCAAGGCATTCTTCGTCGGCTTCAACTTACTCAAATGATGCCGAATTTTGTTCTTCGGCTTCTCCTCGGTTTCGTTCTTGATCATGTTCATACTACGGATTTAGGTCTTCGCGCACGGCTAACTTGATGTCTCCGTAAGCTTTAGGAATCGTAATGGTTAAAATGCCGTTCTTCAGGACCGCGTCCGCCTCGTCCGTCTTGACCCGGCAGGGGAGGACAATTGACCGGCTAAAAGAGCCCCAGAAACACTCACTGTAATGGACTGTACTATGCGCCGGCATGGCTGCCAAGCTCCGTTCGCCGCGCACCGTCACCAAGTCCTCGGTCACATGAATATGCAGGTCCTCTAATTTGACGCCAGCAATGGCGCTGCGAATAATAATCTCCCGGGGCGTTTCAATACAATCCACCGCCAACTGTCCCTCGTTCTCCGCAAAAGAAAATTCAGCCATACTATTTTACTGTCAGGCGACGAATATACTCGTACATTGGCCCCAACGCCAAGCCAAACGCCGCACTCCAGGTCACTAAATCTAACGGCACATTCCACAAATAGCCATGGCTTGCAATCAGAGAACTCGAGAACCCTTGTGTACTCCCCAGAATGGCAATGGATCCAGCAATGAACGCCACCAAACCCGTAATCAAACCCGACATTAGCACGTCGACGAGGAGGTCATGCCGGTGCGCAATAATGTAAATCGCCATGACGACGCCGGTCGCCAAAGCTGCCGGAGCTGGCGTCAAATTAAAGGCCACGGCGCAAAACACCACGCCCCACAGGAAAACGAGTGCACCAATGAACAGACGAATCAACCAAATCTGCACCAACGCCTCATCATTCTTCGCCTGTTTAATCTTCGGTAACCGGTGATAATGCTTACCAAACACCACATGATACAAACTCCCAGCCAAGCCAGCCACCACAAAGGCGAACCATAAGTCGAGTAGATGGACGCCCGCAAACCGCTCCGCCACCATGGCCGCGTCACCGCCCTTAACCGTCACAATAATCGGCGCCAAAAAGAAGGCCGTTGTACTCAGGATTATCATCTCTTTCCGCAAATCGTTATTGAGCGCAAACACCCCGATCCACAAAACACTCAGTATATAAACAAATATCGCAAAGGCTCCTACCATATTGGCACCATTGTACTTTATTTCGCTCTCCGACGCCAAGAAACGCTTGTACACAGGTAATTTGCCAACCTTTTACGGGTTTGTTATAGTTCTGCCATCCGTAACGTTACTTCTCCGTCAACAGGGAGCAAGTGTCAACGACGGAGAGTAATTAACAGTTTAACACCCCCACAGTATGGCAGACACAACTCGCGTCTTCGTTGGTGGCGTACCTTACGCTGCAACTGAAGAAGAACTCAAGGCTCACTTCGCCCAAGCTGGTAACGTCGTCTCGGTTTTCATGCCGATTGACCGCGAGACTGGTAAGAAGCGTGGCTTCGCCTTCGTCGAGTTCGAGAACGAAGCAGACATGAACAAGGCCGTTGACATGTTCAACCAAACTGAGTTCGGTGGCCGCACCATCAGCGTCAACGCTGCTCGCCCCCGCGAATAGTCGACGCTCACAAAACCTCCCTCGCCTCGGCGGGGGACTTTTGTTATACTGTCATCATTATGGTCAAAGTCGCCTCCCTCACTCAGCCCCTCACCCAACATGAGGCCATCGCCAGGTGGTTTTTCTTAGGCCTGTCTGTCATCGTCGGCTATCTCTTCTGGCAAACCATCCAGCCCTTTGCCATTGTCCTCATGACCGCCGCCGTCTTTGCGGTCAGCGTTTCGCCAGTTGAGAAATTTTTCCGCCGTAAGCTTGGTCATCGCGCCATTTCGTCCTTGATCGTTGTCCTCCTTGTCCTCATCATCATCGTTGTCCCGCTAGTTATTGCGGGTATTGTCATGGTTAATCAGGCCGTCGACATTGCTCACCAACTCATTGCTCAAAACGGCTCCATCTTCGCCATCGACTTCAGCACTAGCCCCTTGGTCCAGCACCTCCCAGCCGCCGTCCAAACCTACATCAACAATATCGACCTCCGCGCTGGCCTCGTTATGCTCGCCGAATGGGTTTCGCAACATCTTGGTCTCATTTTTTCGAGCGCCGGCGGCTTCCTCTTCAAAACCTTCATCTTTTTCATCTGTTTGTACTATTTTCTGGTTGATCGCGAACGACTAGTCCACGAAATCCTCGTTTTGAGCCCACTGCGTGACAAAACTGACAGCAACATCTTGGCCCGTATGACCGGCACCATCCGCGCCGTCGTCACCGGGTCCCTGGTCGTCGCCGTCGCTCAGGGCGTGGTGGCCGGTATCGGTTTGGCTATCTTCGGCGTGCCCGGCTTCCTCATCTGGGCCGCCTTGGTCGTCGTCGCCGCCAATATCCCTTTTGTTGGCACAGCTAGCATCATGGTTCCAGCTTGTGTGTATCTTTTACTCTCTGGCCACGAACCAGCCGCCATTGGCTTGGCCATCTGGTCCATCGTCCTCGTTGGCCTGATCGACAACTTCCTCAAGCCTTTTATCGTCGAAGGCCGCACCAACATGCACCCCCTCCTCATTTTACTAACCATTCTCGGTGGCCTCCAAGTCTTCGGCCCGATCGGCCTCATCATCGGCCCGACTGTCCTCGCCGCCTTCCTGTCCTTAGTTGAACTCTATAAATCCGGCGTGCTCGAGCGCCGCTCTCTTTAACCTTTTCTTATGTTTGACGAATCTCCCAACTCTCAACCCCAGCCAACCCCTGAGCCAATCGATCCTTTTGCGGCTGTAAACGATGTACCCGTCGCCGCCGAACCAGCCCTGGCCGCCCCAGCTCCCTTAATGTCTCCTTCACCAGAAATAAGCGGGGTCACCGCGCCCCGCCAAAGCTCGGCGCCACATAAAAAATCCCACCTCAAACTTTTCATCGTCCTCTTCATTTTTATAATTCTCATCGCCGCCGCGGCCGTCGCCGGTTACTTCTACTGGCAAAAAATCCACAGCCCCGAGTACATTCTGCAAAACGTCGCCACCGCCATGACCAAAGTCGAGAACGCCACCTATTCTCTGGATATCCAAGCCAGCGGCCAATCTTTGCCTACCGGTCAAGATGCCGGCAAGGGCCCAGTCGACGTCTCAACCCACCTCGTCGTCGACGGCACCAGCACCAAAGCCACCGAGCAAGCCAGCGCTCAGCTCTCTTACACCAGCGACGGTACTGATCACGGCCCCTTCACTCTCCAAGTCCGCACGCTCGATGATAAAATTTACTTCAACTTAGGCGGTATCACCCCGCCAGCCGATGGCACCACCACCGGTTTGGCCGCTATTCCTGTGGCTTTCCAAGCAGTTCTCTCTAGTCTGACCAATCAATGGATCAGCTTGGACCTCGCCGACGCTAAGAAACAATTAGCTAGCAACAAGTCGCTCGACGAACTAAATCAAACTCTGGCCATCAGCGCTGACGACAAAGCCGCCCTTGACCAGGCTTTCTTCACCGCTTTACCAACCATGTTCACGGACTTCAGCCTCACCTCTACTCATCGTTACAACTTTACCGTCAACAAAGATGGGGTCATTAGCACTCTTAAGGACATTCACGCCAATCATCCCACCGCTATCAGCGAGCGTGATCTCAGCCGTCTAACCGACGCCTTTAACTCACTCGGCGATATTACTGGTGTTGTCGCGCTTAACAATGACAGCAGTATTCAGAGCCTCTCTTTCCAGACCACTGTGCAGCCCACCCAGGCACCATTTAAGGACCATTTTACTGGCCCCATCAGCCTCACCGTTTCTCTGTCCCTGTCTAATTTGAACACCACTACTGACGCTGTTACCCCAGAAAACGCCAGCACCTTCCAGGATGTACTTACCAAGATCATGACTGACCAAGCCGCTAAAACCGCTGCTGACAACACCGACGTCGACCACGACGGTCTCACCGCTAAAGAAGAAGCTAAATACGGCACCAGCCCGACCAACCCCGACACTGATGGCGACGGCCACAACGACGGCGAAGAAGTCAAAAACGGCTACAACCCGCTCGGCGCCGGCAAGCTCGACACTTTGCCTGGTTACATCGATGGCAACGGTACCACCAACGATGCTCTTAACTAAGTTGAATCTATGATCCTGGCCGATCACCCGTACCGCAAACTCGTCCTCGTCTGCACCAATAATCGCGAACCAGGTATTAACTGCTGCGCGGGGCGGGGAGCGGTCGAACTGTTCGAACCCCTCAAAGCTGCCGTCAAAGCACAGTTCACCGACGTCCGCGTCGTCCGCTCCAGCTGCCTCAACAACTGCGACACCGGCATCTCAGTCGTCATCATGCCGGACAACCTCTGGTTGGGCGAAGTCACGTTGGATGATATCCCTGAACTACTCGCCCAACTAGCTTAGCTTTTTGTATGTCAGAAGGTCTTAACTCCAAACGCCACGAAGCCCTCCGTGCCTATCGCGATTCAGCCCATCCTCGCTCTCGGGCTAACATTGAAACTGCAGTTCTCGAACGCTATCCGGACGAGCTCGAAAAAACCGCTAAACGAGCCGCCTTCCTCTTCGATTTACCAAAAAACTGTCAGCTCTCCGAAGATGAACTCGACGACGTGCAGCGCTTTAGCGAATATGTTGGCAAACGGCTCGTTCATCTCGAGCTCTATTCACCATTACTGGCCAGCGATAGTAAGTTGACCCCAGACGGTGCAGTTTTCCTGCAGGAACATGATTTGACCCATGCTATCGCTCAATATGGAAGACCGGACTCACATTCTGTAATTCCTGAAGGCTTCTTGCTATCAGGCGATGCTTATCTCAATCCAGCCGCTTTACAAGAAGAGCTCATTGCTACTCTTTGGGGTAAGGGCGACAGCCAGATAAGGAGTATTTTTAAGTCTAAAGGCGGCGGTGCTATCATTGCCACTTTGGAAGAAGTTGGTGTCAGCGAGGCGGCCATTAATCTAGTAATGGATACTTTTTACGCCAAAGATAGTAAAACTTTCGCCGGTATCATCGCCACTCATCACGCCATGACCCGCGAGCTCTTCAGAACTTTAGCCATTCGTACCGCCAACAAAGAAAAACGTGACATCACCCCGTACACGACTCCCAACGGTCCACTTGACCAAGCCTTCGCCTATATTAAAACTCATCCCGACCCATTATTCATGGAAGTCGCGAAAAATATTTACAATCATGTCGACGATCCCAAAATACTCTTCACCGAGTTCGCCCGCATTTGCGCGCCACTGCTTGAGAGTCTTCGTCACCGCACTCAATACTCCGACGAGGCTCGTCTTAAGCGCTGGGAGGACCAGCAGGCTGCCAGAGCTGCCTTACAAGGCCTGGCTATTCAATCAGACATTTAAACTTTATTATGGACCGTCCTCGCTTCGAATCCCTCATGTCCGCCGGCGATATCAACGAAGTCTTCGGTGACAAAGAAGTTTTAGCCGACATCACTCGTTGGGAGGGACTCCAGTCCCAAGTCGACGGGGAACTGGCCGACTTAGCCGCCAAACTCAAATCCGCCGACTCGCTCGATGATCGCGAACGTTTTCTCGAGCAACTTACTCTCCTCCGCGACCTCACCCAAACTCTCCGCACCGCCATGCGCCAAACTTTAAACCAATACTCCAGGACCAGCGGCAAGAAGACTAAATAATATCCCGGACTAGACGAGAAATCTCGTTTATGTTAGCTTTTTATTCGTTCCGTCACCACCCCTACCAGGAGCCCCAATGTCCGACACCTACTTGACCCCCTTCACCGCCTACCTCAACCGCACCAACGAGAAGAAGCTCTTCGACCGCTGGTTCCGTGACCACTTTGACCTCTTCCAGGCCAGCCTGATCAAGGATCGGGCCGTGCGCATCCTGGACCTCGGTTGCGGCGAAGGCACCACCGCCCGCCTGCTCTTCCAGGCCCTGGCCGACCGCGGGCAGACCTTCATCTACACCGGCGTCGAACCCTCTGCCCAGCAGATCAGCCGCTTCCGCGACAACCTCGAGCCTGTCTGGCAACCCAGCGTCAGGCTGGCCCAGTCCGCCTTCGAGGACTACGCCACACAGCAGCCGTTCGACCTGGTCATCGCCTACCACTCGCTCTACTACGCTCCCGACCTGACCGCGGCCATCCGTCGCCTCCTCAGCCTGGCACCCGAAGTCATCATCGGTCACCACGGCTTCCGCGGCATCAACGAGATCCAGTTGGCCTGTCGCCAGCACGTCATCGCCACCAACAACATCATCTCGACCGACGTCGACGTGGAGCAAGTGCTGCTCAAGCTGAACCAGGCGGGCGAGCTCGGCCGGCGCGAGTGCGAGCGTTACTCGTTCACCGCGACCATTCACTTCCGGGATCTGCGTCATGAAGAGTGGCATCATCTGACCGCCTTTTTCCTCAACCGGGCGTCTGCAACCGTCACTGCCGACATGCGCGAACTGGTCGGCGATTTCATCGAAGATCACTGCTCCTCACCGCGCTACGAGCTGGCCCACGACGTCGCCATCAGCATCATCACGGATCGCCACATCCCGAGCACACGCCGCCATCCAGTCTAGCGTCTCACCCGTTTGAGCAAGAACCACCCGTCTGGGTTCTGCTCGGGCGGGTGTTTCTTTTTACTTCGCTTACTCCCATAACGACAGAAGTCCCGGACTCGAGGAGTCCGGGACTTGAGGCACGCCGCTTGGCGCGAGAGGGGAGCTACCTGATCCTGGCGTCGCGGGCGATCCCCACGCCTTGTGCGGCGCGGCGGCGCGGATCCCAGTTCCAGCTGAGCACGACTAGTCCCGGCTGGCCGTTCATCGGCGGGAACACTTCCCAGCGCAGCACGTCGTTCCACTTGTCGTTGCCCGAGGGGGAATAGAGTGCCCCAGCGCAGTCGACGAGCATCATACCGAAGCTGGCAGCGCTCGGCGGTTGCCCACCCTTGCGTGCGGTGATCCGCGCCACGTGGTGCAGGTACTGGGTGATCAGGTACAACGCCCCGGCCGGCTCGAGGAAGCGCGTCCCGTCAATCGGGAAGTTGGCCCGCCACGTTTGGGCCGACACTCCGACGTTCAGGCCACCAAGCTCGAAGTGCACCGGCACCAGCTGGTCACCAGATCCGGTGAAGAGGGCGACGCGTTCCCGTTCAGGCAGCAGCTTGTAGTGCGCCGGGTCGAAGAAGCAGTCGTCGCTGATGGCCAGGTCGAAACCCAGGCCACGCAGTATCACCTGGCAGTCTTCGAGCGCCGTGTTGATCAGTCGCTCTGGGTCGCGGGCCTGCTCTTGGCTGTAGGTCGGCAACAGGCCGACGCCGTCCCAGCTGGTCGGTACAGCCGGGTTGAATGCTGGCAGCGGCAGCCTGCCGTCATGCGCGCCAGCCAGCAGGTACTTGCCGAGCCCCAGCCCTTGCTGGTCGAGCTTGAGTTGGCCGATGGTGCTGTGCTTGTAGTAGACACTCCGGCTGTAGTTGGTGAGCGCGAACTTGTGCGGATTAGGTGCCATCGAGAACCTCCTTTTGTTATAGGACTCGACCGATAATCTTAGCAAATAACCAAACAAATGTCCAATCTGCGCCTCGTCGCACATTGACTTAAAAGTCCAAATATAGTAGTCTTATTTGTCGCAAGACACCCTCCGGCAGGGCCAGCCGCTAGCTTCATACTCAGGAGTTTCTCATGCCCAATCCTCAATCGACCGTCGTTCAGTGGTGGAGCCTCAACCGCCAAGGCCAACTCGCCGATCCTCAGCTCTTCGCTGACCGGCCATCCGACGCACCGCCGCCCAAGAATGGCAGTCTCTACACCCCGAACTTCCTAGTCGACGATGAACTGCCGGGAACGCACCTGCACTACCGCGATGGACACATCATCGGCATCCACGGTGAGGCGGATCTCGTGCACCTCCAGCTGACGCTGGCCTTCTGCCTGAAGCACGAAGCGTACATCATCAACGCGCTCCGGCCGATTGAGTTCGACATCCCGCTGGCCGACGTGCTGCTGTTCCTCAGCACCTCCGAGCCGTGGCTCCATCCTCGCCCCGTGTGAGACGACAAGCCCCCTCTACTGGGAGCGCCCGTCGTTCTCAGCACGGGGTTTGTTGTTTATCCACAAAATAATTTTGACGAATTAAAAATTATGATACGATAATCTCATCCCCAGCAACTACTCCCCACCTAATTCATTTTTGTTACCAAACTATGTTGAACAAAAACGACCAGGTGGTAATCGCCACCATTGTTAAGGAAATCGTGACTGACATCGTCGAGCAAAACAACCACCTACTTAAACGAGATATGCGTGACGAAATTCACAGCGCTACTCGTGCCATGAAACGAGAAATCGTTACTGAGATTGCCGAACTCCTCGATCACTCGGTTCTCCCACAAATCACTGACCTAGAATCCGAAGTGACACGCCTCAAGGTCAAGGTCGGTGTCTAGCAGGGGAGTCGGCCTCGCCTCTCACCTCGTCGCAACTAAGGTTCGGGCTGGCCACAGGCAGGTGCTCTGTCGTCACCAGAAAAAGCACCCGCCGAAGCGAGTGCTTTTTCTGGTGACTCCAGGGGGAGTCGAACCCCCGTTACAGGCTTGAAAAGCCCGTGTCCTAACCATTAGACGATGGAGCCGTGTCGGTCAGTGCTGACCAAATGTGCGGGTAA
>CAITFQ010000071.1 GCA_903891735.1 Candidatus Uhrbacteria bacterium
CTGCGCCATCGTCAACCGTAGAATCCCAGACCATACCTCGTCTGACTCGGTGGGATTCTACAGGGCCGAGGCTGGCGTCGTCCTGTGAGACGCGATAGTCACTCCCTCCTACAAGGCTCAGGCTCGATGTGATAAGATAAATAATATGAAATACAAGGCTATATTGTGGGATGCGGATGGGGTGGTGATTAAGTCGCCGTATTTGTTCAGTGAACAGTTGGCGCTGGATTATGGGATTAGCATGGACAAGATGCTGCCGTTTTTTACGGGGGTGTTTAGAGAGTGTTCATTAGGAAAGGCGGATTTGAGAGAAGAGTTAGCTAAAGTTATTGGTGATTGGGGTTGGCAGGGAACGGTCGATGAGTTGATAGATTATTGGTTTACCAAGGGGACGGTGTTTGATCCGGAAGTAAGCGATTTTATAAAATTGCTTAAAGCGCAGGGTGTGCGGTGCTTCATGACGACGGATAACGAGAAGTACCGCGGGCAGTATTTGCGGAGTCAGCTAAGCGATTTGTTTGAGCAGGTATTTTTGTCGGGCGAGATTGGGCTTGCTAAGAAGGATAGGGGATTTTTTGAGTATGTTTGGGAAAGGATTGGCGTTGACGATAAGGCTGAGGTTTTATTTGTGGATGACTCGGCAAGGAATGTAGAGGTGGCAAAGGAGTTTGGGATTGCCGGTTACTTTTTTAGTGATTTGAATGATTTGAAAAAATATTTAGCAGAGTAATATGTTTAATCACGCGCCTGAAAACTATATTTGTCCGATTTGTTTGGCGGTAAAAGGTATTAAGAGCGATGATACTTGGATTGTGCAGAATGATATCGTTTATCAGGACGAAGTAGTCATGGCTTTGGTTAGCTCGAAATTTGTTAAGGGTAATGAGGGGCATGTGCTGGTGGTGCCGAAGGAGCATTGCGAGAATATTTATGATTTGCCAGATGAGGTGGCGGCTGCAATAGCGGCTATGGCTAAACGAGTTGCACTGGCTTTAAAGCAACTTCGATTGTGTCAGGGCGTTACATTGCTTCAGAATAACGAACCAGCTGGTGACCAGCACGCTTTCCATCATCATCTGCATGTTGTGCCGAGATTTGTTGGTGATAATTTTCATGAAGAAGTATTTAGGGCTGAGCGGGTGTCGGCGGCAGAGAGGGTGAGTTATGCTGAAGAACTTAAAGCGGTGCTTAAGTAATGAACGATTATTATGTCCGAGAATATCGAACAGAAAGACAGGCGTGAAGGGAAGCTGTGGCTCATGGATCTTGTGAACAAGTCGGCGGAGGAGTTTTTGGGTGAGAATAGGTTTTTGGATAGATTAGAGGTTGGGGAGGTGACGACAGAAGTGTGGAGAGAATTTGCGGTGCAGAGATATGCGGCGGCGATGCCGTTTGAGGGATTGCTCGAGGCTTGCAAGGTGAAAGCTGAAGAAATGGGTGATGAAAAGTTAACGCAAGTACTGCTGGATAATTTGCGCGATGAGGCAGGTGTCGACGAAGCTGGTCAGGTTGTGCCTGAGTTGGCGCATAGTACTTGGCGCCAAAATTTTTATCAGGGTTTGGGTTTGAGTGAAGTATCTTTGGCGACGATTGACGAGACTGGTGGTACGAGGAGCTATCGTGAGGCTTTGGAAGAGTTAATCGAGACGGGTGATATGCTCCAATTAGCTGGGGCCATATTGGTGTTGGAGGGGTCTATTCCGCGGGAGTTTTTGCGGCTTAAACGAGGACGTGATGTGGTGTTTCCGGGATTGTCGGCTGAAGCTCGTCTATATTTGGACGATCATATTTTGCATGATGCCAAGTCGCATTATCCGGATTTGTTGGGGGCGTTAGAAAAATATGCTAAGATGATAGTTGGGCAGAAGAAGATCACCGAGGGAGTACGAGTTATTGCTGAGGCGAAGAAGAAATTTTATCAAGACGGCAAATGGAATAGTTTGTGGTAATATGAAAACTTAAGTAGAGAAGTTTTTATATGCAGAAGAAAATTGTTGGGAATGAGCCGTTAGTTTATCAAACTAAGAATGGAGCGATTGAGCTGCGTGGAGATGCTAAAAAGGAGGTGATTTGGGCGACTCAGGCGCAAATTGCTGAGGTTTTTGGTATTGAGCGCTCTGTTATTACCAAGCATATTGGTAATATGCTTAGAAATGGTGAAATTGATGAGAAAAGCAATGTGCAAAAAATGCACATTGCAAATTCAGATAAGCCGGTTACTTATTATTCACTCGATATTATTTTAGGGGTTGGTTATAGAACTGATTCAGCTAGAGCGATTGATTTCCGTAGATGGGCAACAAAGACGCTGCGGCAGCATATTATTAAGGGTTATACGATTAATCCGAAAATGATTAAGCGGCACTATGCTGAGTTTCAAGATGCTATCGATAATATAAAGTTTTTACTGCCTGAAGGCTCGGTTATAGATCATGCGAGTGTGCTCGAGCTGATTTCGACTTTCGCTAATACCTGGCTGTCGCTTGATGCTTATGATAAAGATGAGTTGCCAAGTAAGGGCGTGACTAAGAAAAATGTAGCAATTACCGCCGAACAGCTGAATCAGGCGCTAGTTGAGTTTAAGAATGTACTTATTAAGAAGGGTAAAGCTACGGAGCTGTTTGGACATGAGCGAGCATCAGGTAGCATTGAGGGGATAATTGGTAACGTCATGCAGTCGTTTGCAGGGCAGGCGATGTACTCGACCGTAGAGGAGAAGGCGGCTAATCTGTTGTACTTCATGGTGAAAAATCATCCATTTACTGATGGCAATAAGCGTAGCGGCGCTTACGCTTTTATTTGGTTTTTGCGTCGAGCTGGAATTCTTGAGAAGACAAAAATTACGCCACCTGCCTTGACGGCGATTACTTTGTTTATTGCGGAAAGTGATCCGAAGAATAAAGATAGGATGGTTAAATTGGTAGTTCAAATGTTGAAACGATAGTCGGCTAAAAACTTTAGTGCTATACTACCGCTTAGTATGGTCAAAGCTTTGCCGAAGAAAGGTGGCGCGGGGAGGAAGCCGCTGAGTAGAAGTTTAAGAATGTACCAGCGGATTGCCGTAGCGTTTGTGATTGGTACGTTTGTGTTGTTGGTAGTGGTGTTGTATTTGTCGGTGTCTCGGGCGACAATTCATGTGGTGCCGAATGCGAAATTGGTGAGTACAACGACGGCGATTAATGTGGTGCCGAACCCAACTTTGACTGGTGAGATGACCGGCGTGGTGGTTGAACAGACGTTTACTCAAGCTAAGTCGTTTAGTTTGCCGAGTGATGGCGGGACGCCGTTACCTGCGAAGGCGACTGGTTTGGTGACGTTAATCAACAAGACGAGTGCGCCACAGACGTTGGTGGGAACGACGCGTCTATTGGGCAATGATCCAGGTGCGACGTTGTTTAGAATTGATAATTACACCACGGTGCCAGCTAATGGCCAGATTGACGTGACAGTGCATGCGGATCAGCCGGGTTTGGCTGGTGACATTGGCCCAGCGCAGTTTACGATTCCGGGCTTGCCAGCGTCGCAACAAACGGAGATTTATGCGGTCAGCGTCGACAGCATGACTGGTGGCGTGGCTTACGTGCATCAGTTGAGCGAGCAGGATTTGAACGATGCTGTTAATTCATTAACGGATGAGATGGTGACGGGTGCTAAGACGACGTTGGCAGCTGGTGTTGACCGCACGGTTTTCCCGGGTGAGGCTTATAATATTGAAGTGTTGGATAAGAAGAGTGATACCCAGCCAGGGACAGAGACAGGGTCGTTCAACGTGTCATTGTCGGTCAAGATTGCGGCTGTGTATTATAGCGATGAATTGGTGCGACAGGCGGCGACGGCTGATTTGACTAAGCATTTGCCGAGTGGTTATGTGATGTCGAGCGTTAATACTGACGGTTTGAAAGTGACGGTGGATAGTGCTGATGCTAAGAAGAATACGGCCAGCTTGGAAGTTTATTTGGACGGGGTAGCGTCGATTGGCGCAACTTCTGACGTGTTTGCTAAGGAGAGATTTGTGGGCCGGTCGGCGAGTGAGGTGATGACGTTGTTGAGCGCGAGCGAGGGGGTCAAGAGCTCGAGCGTGACCTTTACGCCGTTCTGGTTGAAGCGCGTGCCGACTTTGAAGGATCATATTAATGTTGACATCGATTCTCCATTACCATAGAATAGGATTATATTCGTGTTGATAGGGCTACCAACCCTGGAGCGAGTAGGACAATTTAGAAAAGTGTTCTTCGAAGCTCGGCTGTGAAGTTGGGTGCGAAGAAAAGTTGGGTGGAACCCCCCGCAGCCCGGGGCCCGATGTCGACGTTCTTATGGACGCCGAGTCGGGCGTTTTTAATTTAATTGGTATGAATGATCATGAATTGGAACATCTACGTCACTCGTTAGCCCACTTGTTGGCCGCTGCGGTACTGGAGTATTACCCGGATGCTAAGCGGACAATTGGCCCGGCGATTGATGATGGATTTTATTACGATTTTGCTTTTAGTCAGCCGTTGAGTGAAGAGGAATTGCCGAAGATTGAGGCTAAGATGCGCGAGTTGTTGCCAGCTTGGACGAGTTTTGTGGGGACTGAAATTACGGCTGACGAGGCGCGGGCTAAGTTTGCGGATAATAAGTATAAGACTGAACTTATTAACGAATTCGCTGGGGACGGCGCCACGTTGACCTTGTATAAGTCGGGCAACTACGTCGACTTATGTCGTGGTGGTCACGCTGATGATTTGAGTAAGATTGATCCGGAGTGTTTTAGTTTAACGAAGCTGGCGGGTGCGTACTGGCGTGGGGATGAGAAGAATGATCAGTTGACGCGCATTTATGGCATTGCGTTTGCGAGCAAGGCCGAGCGCGATGCGTACTTGGCGATGCAAGAAGAGGCGAAAAGGCGGGATCACCGCAAGTTGGGCGTCGAATTAGATTTGTTCACGTTCTCGCCGTTGGTTGGTAGTGGCCTGCCATTGTTTACGCCACGCGGCACGATTTTGCGTGAGCAGTTGACGGCGTTCGTGTGGAGCTTGATGAAGCCGTATGGTTATCAGAAGGTGAATATTCCGCACATGGCCAAGAGTGATTTGTACAAAACTAGTGGCCACTGGGACAAGTTTGCTGACGATATCTTCCACGTTTCCAGCAAGAAGACGGACGACGCGTTTGTGCTCAAGCCGATGAACTGTCCGCACCACACCCAGATTTACGCCAGCCGCGCGCGGAGTTATCGTGATTTGCCATTGCGCTTTAGTGAAGTGACGACGGTTTACCGTGATGAGAATACGGGCCAGTTGCAGGGTTTGTCGCGCGTGCGCTCGATTACGCAAGATGACGCCCACGTTTTCTGTCGCTTGGATCAGGTGAAAGACGAGGCACGAGCGATTTCTGAGATTATCAGTAAATTCTATGCGGCGTTTAACATGCCGTTGTCGATCAGGTTGAGTGTCAACGATCCAGCTAAGCCTGAGGCTTACTTGGGCGGCGCAGAAGTATGGGAGACGGCGGTGGGCATGCTTAAAGAGCTATTAGCTGAGATGGGCCGCGATTATGTGATTGGTGTCGGTGAGGCGGCGTTTTATGGGCCTAAAATCGATTTTATTGCGACTGATGCGATTGGTCGTGAATGGCAACTAGCGACCGTGCAATTGGACTTCAATTTGCCAGAGCGCTTTGAGTTGGAATACGTTGATAGCGATAACAGCCGTCAGCGACCAGTCATGTTGCATCGCGCAATTCTGGGATCCGTTGAACGCTTTATTGGCGTGATGATCGAGCACTACGCTGGGTCGTTCCCAATGTGGTTGGCGCCAGAGCAGATTAGGTTGGCGACGGTGGCCGAGGAGTTTGTGCCGTTTGCGAAGAACTTGCAGAAAGAGTTGGATGAGGCTGGCATTCGCGTGACGCTCGACGATAGTAATGAGAAGCTGGGCAAGAAGATTCGCGAGGCGGCCATGAGTAAAGTGCCGTGGACGATTGTGATTGGTGGCAAAGAAGCTGAGGGAGGTGACTTTAAGGTAAAGGTGTTCGGACAAGAGGCCGATATCATTATCGGCGCCGCAAACTTAAAAGCCGAAGCAACTGCTGCCGCGGCTTTGCCTAAGCCTGAAATCGGTTAACTCTTCAACCACTTAGTGAGGCGAGAGAGGAGGCCGGCTGGTGCCGGCTCCTCTTTTTCTTGGATGGGGTAGGTTTCGGTTTGGTCGTTATTAAACCAAGCTTTATCTTTAGCTGATCTGGTATTGATGTTGGTTGAAGGTAGTAGATCGGGTAGGTGTTTGCTACCGGGTTTTGTTTTCTGTTTGGCATTCTCAGCTGTAGTCAGCTCGTAGATTTTCTTTTCTTCTTGGTCGATGACGTGTTGGTAAACTTCGCGTTGACCGGGCGAGAGGTAGCCTTTGGCGAATTCGGCTTGAATGGTTTTGATGGTGTGTTTGGCGTTGGTGATGAGATCTTGTTCATGTGTACGAGGTGGGGTGTCGGGGAGTGGTGGGATTTCTTTTTCAGGAGTAGGGGCTACGGTTTTTTTTATGTCTGGATAGTTTTGAAATTCTGCTTTGCTGAAATTTTTGGGACGTGGATCGGTGACTTCGTTTTTTTGCGAGACCAGAGCTTTTTGGTTATGGCGCTTGTTGCGAATGGCGGCTACGCGCTTAAGTTCGTCAAGATCTACGGCGGGCGGGTGGCCAGGTTCTGGCTGTTGGTAGAATTGAGCTGATTTACTGATTATTTTGGTTGGTTCTGGCAAGTAGTGGCGATCATTGGGATCTTGTTCGGCTTCTGGATGTAAGCGGCCAAAGTCGAGGCCCTGCAAGCCGATACTGATAGCGTCGTCAGTTTCGCGGGTGACAGGGGGCAGTTCAAACATCTCGTCGACTTTATCGCTGATGCTGGGTAATTCTTTTCTGTTTTGGACGATTTTTCGTTCGATTCCAGTAGTGTGAGGAGCGCTTTCGGTATTTCGGCGAGGCATAGGTTATAGCTAGAGTTGTGGTTAGTATAGCATAAATCTTGACAAAAGTGCTTTTTTTGGCTAGGGTTAGTTCACCCAAGGAGGGCGACATGAGCAAACTCTGTCTGTACGAAAGGCAAAGCGAGAGCGAGGTTTTTTCCGAGCAGTCGGGCACTCCGCGACGAGCCGAGGTCGTCATGATCGACGGCGGACTAGCGGCGTGGGAACGGCCGTATCAGTTGTACGCCTTGTCCTGCTACAAGGTGCTCGACGGCTTCTTGCGCGAGGTCATCACCAAGATCTGGAGTAAGGCCCTGGACGAGGGCTACCAACTCGAACCGTGGCTGTTCGCGGTCACGCTGGAGCGGCTCCACGCCGTCATTGTGCAGCACGACTGGTCTGACACCAATCGCGCTCGCCTGGAAGGTGTTCGCAGCCTCAAGTGGCAGCAGCCGAGCCTGGACGAGTTCGTTGGTCGTAGTGTGCAGATCCGCAATCAGCTGTGGGACGACGAGTATGAGCTCGACCTGGTTCTGGTGGCCGAGTGTGGTCTCCGCTTCGACTCGATGAGCTACCACCTAGCGACCCGCGTCTTCCGGCTTGGTTGGCTGGCCATGACTGACAACATCAACGTGAACTTCATGCTGCATGCCAAGCGGCGAGCCGCAAGGACAGGATGAAGTTTCCCACCGCGCACGGTCTCCTCGGAGGCCGTGTTGCTTTTTATGGGTGTTTGAGATTATGATGCCGCCCAGTAGAGATAGAATTATGGATAAGATTAAAGTGATAGCGGTAGTTGGGCCGACGGCTGCGGGGAAATCCGAGGTTGGGGTGCGGTTGGCGCAGGCGCTGGATGGCGAGGTGATTTGCGTTGATTCGCGGACGGTTTATAAAGAGATGAATGTGGGGACGGCGAAGGTGACCGGTGAGAAGTTTTCGAAAATCGAAGCTCGTGAGGGGGAATTATCGATGAACGATTTGTTTGAGGCGCGACCGGTGATGGTTGAAGATATCCCGCATTGGGGAGTCGACTTGGTGGGTGCTGACGAGGCTTTTACGGTGGCGGATTTTGTTAGCTATGCGCAGAAGAAGATAAACGATATTAACAGACGTGGGAAACTACCAATATTGGTGGGAGGTACGGGGTTGTATTTTAGGGCGTTGTTGGATGGGCTGACGTTGACGGATGTTGATATCGATGAGAAGTTGCGGACTGAACTGGAAGCTAAATCTACCGAAGAGCTGGTCGAGCTGTTAGGCGAACGTGATCCGGATGCGGCGAGCAGCATCGATGTAATGAACCGGCGACGAGTGGTGAGGGCGCTCGAGATTGTCATGACGACGGGGTCGACGTTGGCCAGTCAGCAACGGAAGGTTGAAACTCCGTATGAGGTTCTGTATTTGGGCATGGATATTGATAAAGAAGTTTTATTTGACCGGATTAATGCGCGAGTAGATGTGATGGTCGGTTCGGGGCTGATCGATGAGGCGAGGAATTTACTCGATAAGTACGGCGCCGAGAGTCAGGCGATGAGTGGGATTGGGTATAGGCAGTTGGCGCGATTTTTTGCGGGGACGTTGCCACTTAGAGAGGCCATCGACCGGATAAAAATCGATAGTCGCCATTACGCAAAACGACAGTTGACCTGGTTTAAAGCAGATCAACGTGTCGTTTGGGTGTCGTCGATTGTCGAGGCGCTGACTGAGGCTAAGAAATGGCTTGGACGATACTAAGCTAGAGCATCTAAGATGGATTGGGTGGCGAGGTCAGGGTCGACGTTGCCTTTGGTGGCGCGCATGAGTTGGCCCAAGAAGAATTGCAGAAGCTTGGTTTCGCCGTGTTTGTAGCGGGTGACTTCGTTGGGGTTCTTTACGATGATATCGTCGACGATGGTTTTGAGTTCCGAGCCGTTGTTGATTTTGACGGCGCCCAAGCTTTCCATGGTGTGCGGGGCGCTCCAGCCGTGCTCGAGCATGGCAGATAGGACTTCGAGGCCTTTGGCGGCGGTGAGTTGGTTGTTAGCGATGAGGGTCAGGAATTCGGCGAAGTTGGCTGGGGTTAGCTTAGCCGAGCTGATTTCGATTTTACGATCGGCGAGCAAGGCAGCTAGCTTCGTTAAGAGCCAACTGGAAAGAAGCTTGCTCAGTTTGGGGCTTGCTTCGAGGTCGGTGAGTAGCTCCGAGTAGACAGCTTCGGTGAAGTTAGCGAGAGCAGGATCTTCGACAATCTGGCGAGCGTCGTCGGCTTTGAAACCGAATTCAGCCATGAAGCGGGCGCGTTTGGCAGCGGGGAGTTCGGGCATGAGGAGCTTCATTTCGGCGGCGAGAGATTCTAGCTCCAAAGGTGGGATGTCTGGTTCGGGGAAGAAACGATAATCAGCCGCGTCTTCTTTGACGCGTTGTTCGTCCGTCCGCATGGCAGCGTCGTTCCAACCACGGGTGGTGGTTTTGGTGGGGGGTGTGCCAGCTTCCCAGAGTTTGGTTTGGCGAGAAATTTCGTAAGCAATGGCGCGCTCGACAGCACGGAAAGAGTTGAGGTTTTTGAGTTCAGTTTTGGTGTTGAGGGGACCGATCCAGTTGTCCTCGTCGTCGACCTCGCGCAGAGAAATGTTGACGTCGCAACGGAGTTGGCCCTTTTCCATGTCAGCGTCACTGACGCCCAAGGTGCGGACCAGCAGGCGGAGTTCGTAGAGGTAGGCTTTGGCCTCCGCAGCTGAATGGATGTCCGGTTTGGTGACAATTTCGCAGAGTGGCGCGCCGCCGCGGTTGAAGTCGACGTAGGTGTGAGCGTCAGCCCCGTGGATGTTTTTGCCGGCGTCTTCTTCCAGGTGCATGCGCTCGAGGCCGACACGGACTGGTTCGCTGCGACCGGGAACTTCCAGATCGACGTAGCCGTTACGCATGACGGGCAGATCGAACTGCGAGATTTGATAAGCTTTGGGGAGATCGGGGTAGAAGTAATGCTTGCGGTCGAACTTGCTGTGGGCGGTAATGTTGCCGTTTAAGGCGAGGCCCAAGAGGACGGCGTAACGCAAAGCCTGCTCGTTCGGAACGGGCAAAGTGCCGGGGTGAGCTAAACAGATAGGGCAAACATTGGTGTTGGGGCTGGCGTCGTTGATATTCGTCGAACAGCCGCAAAAGAGCTTGGTTTTGGTGCTTAGTTGAACGTGGGTTTCTAAGCCGATAACAGGAAGAAAACGCATACGGGGTTCAGCTTACTCAACTTTGAGCGACTGGTAAAGGAGGGTGAAATAGACGATTATTAGAGGGAAGATGGCGATCTCGAGGAGGCTGATTAAGGCGTCGGCGGCTAGAGGCGGGGTCATGGTGTCAAACGGTTGACTGGGGTTGAAACCGAAAGCAAAGAGGATTAGTCCGCCGATTATTAAATAGAGGGCGAAGAAGAGGATGATAAAGGCCCAGAGGCGCCAGGTGACGCCCCAGAAGCGGTCACGGACTAGGTTGCGGCTAGCAATGAGGGCGGCGGTGCCACGGGTGTGTTCAAAAAGGACGATTTGTTTGACGAAAGCGAACCAGGTGATAAAGATCAGTCCAGGAATGACGAGGATACTGCCGACTAAACAGACGAAGCCGGCCAAGAGGTTGGCTAGGAAAACTGGGAGAATGTTGCGCCAGGCGGCTGTTTCCGCGGTGGTGCTGGCGACTAGTAATTCAGACTGATTAGCGAATTTAGTTTGCCAAATGGGTACGTGCAAGGTGATGACGTTGAAGATGTTGATGGCGACGAAGGCCAAAGCTACATTGTCGACTAAATCCAGGAGACCGCCAAGATTACTGTGGCCTAAGGTGACGCGAATAATAATGTGGAGAGCGATTGGTAAAAGTAGCCAGCTGGTGTAGCCGATGGCTAATTTATAGTTTTTTGTCAGGAGGTGGCAACTATTTTTGAGTAGGGTAAAGAAGCTAGGTAGTGCTGGCTTGGCAGGTGTCGACGAGGCTTTGGAAGACATAATAATCGGCAATGACTAAGAAAGGAATGGTGAGAGTGGTGAGGCCGATGTTGATTAAGTCGTTGACGATGAAGAGCGGCATGAGGAGACTTGGCGAGCCAACCACGAGCAAGGAGAGAATGAAATGGGTAATTTTTGGAGCTAGGAAGAGAATAATGCCGATGACCAGGTTGGGAATAATGATACGGATGAGAACCAACCACCAGCGGTGGAGAACAAGCTGGTGGGCTCGTTTAAGCGATTTGATAACGCCTAAATTTTCCAGGATCAAAGCGTAAGGGGCGAAGATGGTGGTGATGCCAAGCCAAGCGACCAAACAAGTGGCGACCAGGCCGCCAAAAAGGACAAAGAGAATGCCGGCTAAGAAGATGATCATGCTGTTGCTGTGCAGGGCGGTCGAAACCAGGAAAATGATGGTGCCAGGCAAGAGACAGAGGATAGCCAGACCGATGAGAATCAAGGCAATAATGATGGAAACGCCCAATGATGGCAGGAATTTTTTCCAAGCTAGGCGGTTCAGGTTGTCGGTTTTAGCTTTCTTGTTTTGGGTTTGGCTGTTGACGGTCAGAATAAGCGCGTTGAAGGTCCAGATGCTAGCCCCGGCGCTGATAATCATGCCGATTAAGGTACAGATGGCACTGAGGAAAAGACGACTCAGACTGGTGTTGGAATAGAGGATGGTGGCGGCGATAAAGAAGGGCGCGCCAGCAAAGAGATAAAGCGAGATATTCATCAGTTTTTTGAAGTTTTGACGATAGTGATGAACGCTTTGGTCGACGACTTGGCCGACGCTGATGAGTGTTGCCATAGGGAAAAATATATTTGGGTCTATTATAGCAGCTTTAACCGGTAGTCCCAAATCCGCCGCGATTGGGCAGAGCGATGTCTGCCGTCAGCTCGTGGAAGGTGACTTGGGGGGTGGGAATGACCACGCCCTGGGCCACGCGGTCGCCAGCTTTGAGGGAGACGGGGGAGTCCGTGATGTTTTGCAGGACGAGGTTGATAGCGTCCGCGGGGCCGCAGTAGTCGGAGTCGAGGACGCCGACGCCGTTGGCTAGAGTAATGCCTTTTTTGGTGGTGTTGGAGCTGCGGGAGGCGAGGAGGAGGAAATAGCCGGCGGGGATTTGGACGACCAGGCCGGTGGAGGTTTTGACGATCGAGCGAGGAGGAATCTCCAGGTCTTCGATGAGGGCGAGGTCGAAGCCGGCGGCGCCAGCGGTTTGATAGGCGGGGAGGAGGGCGGCGGGGTGGAGTTTTTTGAAATTTATGATCATACGGGGTCAGGTCGTCGATTGTCTGATTTTAATAAATTGTTGAATATAGCTGAGACTGTTGAGCGCTGAAGTTTGAGATGACTAGCTATTTGGGTAATAGAGTAGGCGCATTTTTGTCGGGCTAAAAATATTCCCTGATTTCGTTCTTGCAATGAGTCATTTTGATCAAAAATGTCAGCCAGGGTCGGTCGACCAATCAACCGCTCGGTCAATGGTATTTCTGTTATCTGTGACGATATTTTGACTTTGTTCCAAATGGCATCGATGAATTGAGGAGAACCGAGTATACGGTTAGCGGAGGCTTCTTCGAACGGCGAGGGTTGACCAATACCATCGTATACGAAATCCTTATATTGTTTTTTGGCCTTGGTGATTATTTTTGAAAAGTTTCTTAGAGTTGTATCAATGGTTAGGAATTTTGGTGGGGCAATAAGACCAGATGTAGCTGCATAATTACTCCATTTCCAGCGTTCTGGCTTATTGACGAGTTTGGCTCGAACCGGATTTAGTACGATATAGCGGACTACTTCTTGCAGATAAGTTTCGGCTTCGATAAGAAAAGCTTTGTAGCGACCTTGAAGGAGGTGGCCGACAGTGTGGTGATGATAATTGAAATCTTGGGTGTAAATTCCGTTTAAGTTACGCATGCCCTCGGCTAGATTCGCTTCCAGCGTTTCGATGAGCAGGTGATAATGATTATTCATTAAGCAATAGGCATGGCAGCGCCAATTGAAGGTGGTACAAGTGTTAGCAAGAAGATTCAAAAAATGTTTGCGGTCGAGGTCGTTGTCGAAAATCGGCAGGCGTTTATTGCCGCGGGAAGTGATGTGGTAAAAGGCGCCGGGGTATTCGATGCGTAGAGGACGAGCCATATTTACTAGACAATAACATACAATCAGACAATCGACGACCTGACCCCAGTCCTTATCCACACCCTTTCGTTGACCTCTCGTTCGTGGCGTGTAAGATGCTGTCAGGTATGTCGCAAACAAGCGCAAAATTTCGTAAGTTGGATCAGAGTGATCGGCAGGCGACGTTTGCGGTTGTGGCAGATGACGGGACGGAGAGCACGCAAGTCGCGTACGGCGACGGCGCGTTATTACCGTACCGTTCTTTTGTTAGCGACACGGCTTTTGCGCTGGCCAAACCTTACTTAGTATCGCCGGAGAGCACAGTGACTGCACTCGACATGAAGCGATTACACGGAGTGGCGGGTGCCATGCTTGCCCGTCAAAGCCGTATTCAGGGCACGGTTGTAGATGTACTCATGAATGAGTTTCTAATTACTACGCCCGAGGAATCGCTGGCCTTGAACGCACCTGTTGGCGAACTGAAGACGCAGAAACTCAATGAAATTATTGAGCGTATCCTGATTCAGTACGGCGACGATTCTGTTCAGGAGCTCGAGTGGGCCACTGTGCTTTTCAATTCGGTTAGCAATTTAGCAACCAAGGTGATTGAGGATCGCAGACTCGGCGGATTTATTGAGCAATCCAGCCGATACGTGTATTACACGGAACGTGATCCGGTCACTGGGCGATGGTGGTATTTGCGCGAGGCAGCGATTATGAAGTCGCCGCAAGCGGGGAGTTATGTGGTTTTGATGGACCGGGCATTTGATTTGTATGCGCGCTTGGTCGACGCCTTAACTGAGTATTACCAGACGGTGAAGCCGGTGGAGACGGCGGAGTATGCGGTGCGGCCAGGAGATGTGACGAAGCTCAAGCTCGCCGATTTGACCGACGAAAAAGAAATTAAAGAGTTTAAGCGGGTTTATAAGTTCGACTTGAAAACGAAGGCTTGTGATACGGCACGCGTCGTCCTGCCGGCGTCGACCTTGACCAATGTGGCGATGGTGGCGAATGGTCGGACGTTTGAGCATTTGTTGAAGCGATTGTATTCGTCGGGGAGTTCGGAGTTTCATGATATTGCGGAGCGGTTGCACGGGACGTTGAATAAGGTGATTCCGAAGTACGTGAAGCGGGCTGATAAGAATGGTGAGGCTTATACGATGGGCGTCGACGACAGGACGAGAGTGCAGATTGCGACGAAGTTCCCGCAGTTTTTGCAGTTTGAGAAATCCTCAGCCGAGGTGACCTTTGAGGAGTTGCCGGAGATTATTGCCGATAACGTGGAGCCGATTGCGCATACCTTGGCGGCAACATATTTTCCATTTACGCGAGCGACTTACCGGACGATGGTCGCAACTTTATCGTTAAGGCCGAAGAATGAGCTTATCGAATTGTTAAAAGACATTGTTGGCACGAGAGCGACGAGGCGAGATAGAGGAGGACGTGGGCTCGAGCTTGGTTATCCGATTACGTTTGAGATTACGGGGAACTTCGGAATTTTCCGTGACTTGCACAGGCATCGGATTATGACGCAGCAGCGTCAACTGCTCAACCCGCATCTTGGGTTTACGGTGCCGCAGGATATTATTGACGTTGGGCTCGGGGAGGAAGTTAAGAGTTTAATCGATGAGATCGGCAAGCTCTACGACCAGTTAGTCGAGTCCGTTGGGCCGGAAGTGGCGCAGTATTGCGTGACGTTCGGGCATCATATTCGCTTTACGATGGGCTTCAACTTAAGGCAGGCGCAGCACTTCCTGGAGATTAGAACCGTGCCGCAGGGTCATCCGGATTATCGCCGAGTGTGCCAGACGATGGAAAAGATAATTACGAGTAAGGCGCCGTGGCTCAAAGAAGCTGGCTTGTTGGGATTTGTCGATCATGCGGATTATCCGTGGAGTCGGGCGGATGCAGAAGCGAGGCAGTCGCAGAAGAGGATTGAGAAAGGGTTGACGGATGAATAGAATCGATTAAAAGAGAAGGCCCGCGACGACGTGATGTCGAACGCGGGCTTTTACGAGATGGGGACTAGCCCATGCTGCTTTGACCGGTGTCAGGGCGCTTGGGCTTTTTGGGCGGCGGTTTGACGTATGAAGTTTGCTGCCACTGCTCCTCTCTGACCAAAATGTTCGCAAAGCGTGCCTCGGGGTAGGGCTTGATGCGATAGTGAGTTTCGTCGTGAGACATCTCGGTCGGCAGATTGCCGGTCCAGGCGTGGTCGTGCCCGCTGACATGGCGGAGTCGGCCACCGATGCGTTCGATGGTTTCGGCGACTTCGACCTGGCTGGCAAAGACCTCAATGTTCGTTGCCCGCCAATCTTGCCAGGCGACCTCTTTGCAAGCAACGAACAGTGCTTGGAAGAGGTTGGTGTTGAGGTAGTCGTCGGCGCCCCAGTAGCGCGTCAGGAGAATCCTCGGCGGCGCGAAGATGATGTCGATTTTCACCAGCTGCAACCAGCCGATGACCCTTGGTGTGCTGTTGGCGGGGACGTTGAAGGCGGTGATGACGACGCTGTTGCCACCAAAGGCACTGGCGGCGGCCTCGGGTGAGCAAGTGCCGCAGAGGTTGGGCTTTTCCTGGCGGATGATTTCCTCCAGGATGGCGATGCCTTCGGCCGTGCGGCCTTGGGCGCTAAAGTCCTGCATGATGCCGGTGATGAAGGTTTTCACGATGACCTCGGAGGTGAGAGTTGATGTTGGTCGGCGAAATGCGGAC
>CAITFQ010000072.1 GCA_903891735.1 Candidatus Uhrbacteria bacterium
ATCGACGGCGCCAAAGGCATTCTCTTTACTGTCACCGTCAGTGCTGACCTCGCCATGTACGAAGTCGCCGAAGCTGCCAAAATCATTACCGGTTCCGCCGACGACGACGCTCGCGTTATCTTCGGTGCCAACATTGACGAAACTTTGCAGGACGAAGTCCGCATCACCGTCGTCGCCACCGGCTTTGATAACCGTGATCACCGTCGTGCCCCAGGCCTCGCCGGCGACGTCGAAATTTCCCCCGGTAGCAGCTGGAACTCGCCACGCGCTAGCAGCCAAGTCGACTACCGTCAGCCTTCCGTCCCGGCTCGCAACAGCTACCTTCCAGTCAAAGAATCACCCTTTGTCGAGCGCCGCGTCCCCGCCGCTGAACCACCTCGCAACCAAAACTTTACTGCCACTGAGCCAAGTAGAAGCTCAGCTTCGACCGCCAACCAACCAACCACGCTAAGCGGGGCAGCCCGCGATCCATACGAAGAAGATCGTCGCCAGGCACCACTCCCACCAGTTCGCGAAGCCCCACCCGTCAATAATAACCATCCCAAAGCTGACGACGACGATGAACTCGGCATTCCTGCCTTCATCCGCCGTAAGATGATGTAGTTCCTGTATGTTCTGTCCGGTCTGTAGCGGCAAGTCGACCAGAGTTATCGATTCTCGACTTTCGGCCGACAGCTTAACCGTTCGTCGTCGCCGCGAGTGCGAGAAAGTGAAATGCGCTTTTCGTTTCAGCACGGTCGAAGAAATCGAAATCCTCGACGTCACCGTGGTCAAACGTAACGGCCGCCGCGAATCCTACAGTCGCGAAAAAATCGAAAGCGGCCTCAAGAAGTCGCTCGAAAAGCGGCCCTACACGGACGTGCAATTCCGCACGCTCGTCCATACGATTGAGCGTGAAATTCAAAAGGGGAGAGGCAACGAAATCACCAGTCGTGACATCGGTGCCATTCTCATGGAGCAACTCCGCACCTTCGATAAAGTCGCCTACATTCGTTACGCCAGCGTCTACCACTCCTTCGAAGACGTCGCCACCTTCGCTGAGGAATTGAAAAAACTGGGGGCGGTAGGCAAGCGCAAGAAATAGTTTTTAAATGATGCTATACTGGTAGCATCATTTGCGTTATGGAGGAGACACGCACCAAAATCATTTGCACCATTGGCCCGGCCTCGAGTTCGGTGTCCATGTTAGTGCGTATGATTGACGCTGGCATGCGCGTCGCCCGCCTCAACTTTTCCCACGGCGATCACCCCAGTCACGCTCGCCTTATCCGCACCATTCAAGCCGCCAGTCGCAAGGCAGGGCGTCCGGTCGCTATTCTCCAGGACTTGCAAGGTCCCAAAATTCGCGTCGGCGTCTTGCCCGCGGCTGGCGTCATCCTCCACAAAGCCGAGCGCGTCGTGCTGACTACTGCTGTTATCGATTATAAAACAGGCGGACCAATCCCTGTAACTTACGAACGACTTCATCACGACGTCAAAATCGGCCAGCGCATTCTCTTCGACGACGGCACGATCGAGGGTATCGTTGAGAAAGTTCGCGGCAAGAACATCAGCCTAAAAGTAAAAGTCCCCGGCACCCTCACCTCGCACAAAGGTTTGAACTTACCCGACTCGCTCGTTAGCCAGGCCGCCTTCACCGCTAAGGATAGGTCTGATCTGCTCTTTGGCGTTGGCCAAGAAGTCGACTGGGTCGCCTTGTCTTTCGTTTCTTGCGCCGACGATATCATCGCCGCTCGAGCCGTTGCCAAATCAGCTGCCAAAGCTGCCGGGGTTACCGCTCCGTTATTCTTCGCCAAAGTCGAGCGCCGCACTGCCATCGACAACTTCGCGGAAATCCTGGCGGCCGCCGACGGTATCCTCTTGGGTCGCGGCGATTTGGGCGTTGAAGTCCGGCCCGAAGAAGTTCCCGTCATTCAAAAAGACATTGTCGATGCCTGCCGCCGCGCCGGCAAACCAGTCATCGTCGCCACCCAAATGTTAAACTCGATGATCACCAATCCGCGGGGGACTCGCGCCGAAATCAGCGACGTGGCCAACGCCGTCTTCGATCACACTGATGCCGTCATGCTGTCCGCCGAAAGCGCCACCGGTCGTTATCCTGCTGTCACCGTCAAAGCCATGAGCTCCGTCATCCGCGAAGCTGAAAAATCCCGTTACGATGACATTCACCACGTCTCCCTGCGCGTCGCCAGCACCGCCGAAGCCCTCGCTCAACACGTCCACGTCCTCGCCGCCAGTGGCCTTATTTCAGGTATCGCCGTCGTGGCTGGCCAAGGCGACATTGCTCATAACATCAACCTCTTCCGCCCCGACGTTCCCATTTTCATGATCTGCCCGAGCGCCAACATCGCTCGCCGTCACCTCGTATCTTCCGGCGTCATTCCGCTCCTCATGAACGACGCTCCCGGTACGCTCCTCTCGCGTCTCCAAACAAAAATTCACCACGATCGCTTGCTGCCTCGTGGCACCCAATTAGCCGTCATTACCTCTACCGGCGCCGAAGTCCGCTTATCTATTGTTCACGTCTGACGCACTGGTAAAATTATCACTAATCCATTGCGGCAAAATCGGCAAGATTATTCTAGTCGCAATATACAAAGCCAAGCCAAACACCACCGTACCGCCAATCGCTATCCCAAAACCAGAAGCAATCCCGTCGACAAACCTGTGCCACAGGCGCTTGCTTGTTTTCATGGAATCGACGTAAACTTCACGCGTCTTCTTGATTACCTCCGCCAACTCCTGTTCTTCCTGGACTAACGATTTCTTCATATTGCTTTCAGTATATCACCATTTATGAAATTAATTATAATCAACGGCCCGTGGGGTGTCGGCAAGTCGACGACCGCCGCGCTCCTGCATCACCAACTCGTTGGCTCTTTTCACCTCGAACTAGACGTTTTGCGCCGCAGCATTTCTGGCTACGAACTCGATCGCCAGAAGAGTTTTTACTTCTCCTTGACCCTGGCCCTCAGCCTCATCGAACAATGTTTCAAAGACAATCGCGACGTCATCATCGACAAAATGTTTTTCGATGGTTCTATCCTCGACCAACTCATCGCGGTCGCTAACCGATACTCCGCCACTGTCCACGAATTCATCCTCTGGTGCGATCAGCAAACCCTCCTCACTCGCGGCGCCACCCGCGGCTATTCCAGTGGAGTCTTCTCAGCCGATCAAGCCGAACGCTCCTGGGAACTAATCTCTAACCTCATCCCTTTGCGCCCTCAAGCCACCCTCATCGACACCGATTTCCTAACTCCCGCTGACGTTGCCTTAAAGATTACATCAATGATAAAATAAACACTCATGGCTTACATCTTCCTCGACGAAAGCGGTGACTTGGGACTATCAACAGATAAGACAAGTAAATTCTTTCTTATTACTTTTTTGTGTTGCAAGAATAAACGTCCGATTGAATCGCTTGTCACGAAAACCTACGCCGAACTTAGTAAGCAGTACAAGATGACAGGTGGCATCCTGCATAGTTATCGTGAACGTCCAATAACTAGGCAGAGACTACTTAAACGATTAGCGACTAAAGACTGTTCTATAATGGCTGTTTATTTTGAAAAAAAGAAAATTCGTACCAACTTTGGTGACGAAAAGGCGGCACTTTATAATTTTATCGCTAACATCCTACTCGATCGCATTATTACCAGGGGATTGGTTGGCGATAAGCTCGATGATGTAGTTTTGATTGCATCTCGTCGCGAGACTAACAAGCTACTTAATGAAAACTTTGAGTCTTATATTAGAAGTAAAATAAAGAAAAAGCACGGATTAGATATTAAAGTTCAAATAAAAACCTCATTCGAAGAAAAAAGTTTGCAGGCTGCTGATTTTGTCAGCTGGGCTATTTTCAGAAAACTCGCCCATGATGATGCTAGTTATTATACAATAATTAAGCCAAAAATCGTTGAAGAGAATCCTCTATTCTCATAAAATAACAAAACCCCGTACGCTATTTACGAGCTACCATCCGGAGGCCCACGTACGAGGAATTACTTGTATAATGATAGATTATCATAACTATTATCCTTTGACAACACCTGTGGATAAAAGCCCAAAAGCAAGAGCGCCCAGACCGAAGTCTGAGCGCCAAGAGCTTCATTGCGGCGAACCGCAACAAATTTTAGACCTCGAACTCGAAGTTGCTAGCTTCAAGCCACGGGCAGGACGAACTTCGCACTATTGACTCGCGCCGGGGTTTGTATACCGGGCAACAGCTTAAGTAGGTCCTGCAGAATCTGCGATTCTTTGCTTAGGTCTGTGGGCCATCGTCGTCCACCCACATTCAGCGTCACCAACCTTGCGGCTGATCAGAGCAGGAGATCTCCCCAATTGACTTGCTCAAGGACTTTCGGGGGTAGGACGTGCTTGCGCGACACATCAAAGCTCATCGATTTTTAGTCCGGACACCTTACGGGCCGTGTTATCTGTCGAAGGACGGGCTGCAGGTTACCCCACAGACGCAATGACACCCAGTTACCCAAGTGCTGAGCAGCAGATTAGCAAAGCCAAACAGGGGAGTCAAGCTCCTAACCAACCTCCAAAATCAGCGGCAAGTGATCACTCACCGGCAAATCGGGCACCTGAAAACTCTTAACCTCGACGCCTGGCGAAACAAAGGCATAGTCGGCAAACTCCTGGAATCCGTACTTCCCAAACTCGTACTCCGGATTAAGTCGACGCATGTTACTGCCGCGGGTTGTTTTAACATCGTAATTTATGATCAAGTTGCGATAGCCAGCCGCCGCAAACATCTTGATCGACTCTGTCTCCGGCAACAAATTAAAGTCCCCCATCACAATCTTCTCACCCTCTCGCGTCGCCAGAAAATCCACCACCTTCTGCGACTGCTCTAATCTCTTCGCCGAGTCGAGCTTATCCGCCGGTTGCGAATTACCATGCAGCTGCACGATCGTTAATCGTTCAGAGCCCTGGTCGATACTCAAATAAACAGCCGTATGGCCGAGTGTCTCGTAATCTTTACCATCGTACGAATTCAACCCGTTGTAAACAAAGAAACTACCTCGCTCCAGTAACGGCAACGACTTTTTATAAAAAGTCGCATTTCCAAGTGTCATTTGTCCAACGTACTCAGGTGTAATATCAAAATCTACTTGCTCGGGCGCAAAAACAAAATCAAACTCGGGCAGCAACCGCACCAACTCTTCCAGCGTATTCGGCCTAACGCCAGTTGCTAACGTCGCCAAATCCTCCTTGGGATTACTTAATACCTCCTGCAGGCAGAAAACGTCAGTCGACGCTGACTCACGCCGCAAGAAATCAGTCAGCGCCGCGAACTCATGTCCCATGAGTATATTGAGTGAAATCACTTTCATAGTGCTCCGATATTATCACATCATCAAAAAAGAGCCAGGCTGTCGCTTGGCTCTTTTTATTACTTATAAATTCCCATCAATACTACTCACCGAGGCTCGTGCTGTCGCCGCATCGTAATCGCTCGTTTGATCGATCACGCTACCCGCACTGTAGCTGCTTCGATAATAGTCCGGCACTGTTCGTAAGTACCAATTCCAGTTACTGCCATAATCAGCCGCCACTAAGGAATCATTCAAATAACGATGTAATACTCCGCCACGGCTAATCGCGTAGATATCATTGCTGCTGGCGAACTTAACCAGCACGCTGCCTGGGTGGAAGGTCACATTCTTACCCAAGGCCAAGTTGGCCATGAAACTCGAGCTCACCGTCTTCACGCCATCAAAGTTATTGTACCAAGTGTAGTACACATCACTCCCCGGAAAAGCATGACGTTTACCATCGGTGCCGTAGTAGTACACGGCATGACACGCATCGTTAACCGAGGCGTAGCTACTACAAGCTGTCTTGATCCGGTCGCCAGCCACTGCTTGCGTCGTCACCTCGCTACTAAAAGTCACCACCTGATTAGCACCCGTCGTCCAGTTATTATCGCCATCCGTACACTTCACAGCCACATCGATCGTGCCGTTACTCTTAGCACTACTCGTTGGGAAGGCATACGTTGCGCTCCAGGTCGAGCCATT
Organism: Candidatus Uhrbacteria bacterium; assembly: GCA_903891735.1. GTDB lineage: Bacteria > Patescibacteriota > Patescibacteriia > UBA9934 > UBA9934 > UBA11707. The sequence goes on from CAITFQ010000072.1 coordinate 6,036, forward strand.
ATTGCTCATCGTTTCAACGATTGTATTATTAACCATCAGCCAGCAGCCCGTGACCGCCGCCTCGCCACTAGCCGTAATCACCACGTTAGTCGAGCTATTACCGACGACACTGGAGAAGGGAACTGCTGACACCGACGGGCCAACCGTATCAATCTCAAACGTTACGCTGGTATGAGCGCTAATCGAGCCGTTATTATCATGGGCTCGCACCATAAAAGTGTGCCAGCCATTGCTTTGCACCGGCAAAGTATAGCTAGTTACGTTGCCAATCCCGCTGTAACCGCGTCCATCAAGGTCAAAATCGTACCAAGTTGCCCCGTAAACTGGGCTCCAGCTAAAACTCGGTGTGGTGTCGTTGGTGTACTGACTAGGGTAAATCGTCAGGTTAGTCGGCGTCGTCACGGCCGCCAAGGCGACGTTCGGCAAAACAAACAGAGCGGCGGCGAGCAGAAGTATTTTCATATACTCCCATGCTCTACCTCTCCGCCCTGCCTGTCAATTGACAACTGTGAATAAGTTAACTACTTCTTACAAGCCTTGCACTGGCCGCAGGTGAAGCTAAACAAGGCGGAAATACCTACCAAAGTGTAGATAATGCGCTCAACCAAGTGCCATTGGCCAAAAATAGCGTGTACCAAGTCGAAGTTAAAGATACCAATCAAGCCCCAGTTCAAAGCACCGATGATAATCAGTACCCAGGCTAACTTGTGCAGTGAACACATGCCATTTGCCATCATAGTGAGAGGTTAAATGATTAACTATAAAATATCATAGCATAATTTATTGCTAAGGTCAGGCGAGAAAGAAGAGACTGTGGATAAATAATGAATGAGTGTGAATTATTTGAGGTTTATTTTTGTTGGCGGAATTCGTAGACGGTTTGACTGAGGGTAGCGATGAGTTTAGCCAGCGGGTCGGCGGTCGTGCCGCGGGTCATGATACAAATTAAGTAAGGGTGGCTGTCGTAGACGATGCCGCAATCGTGGAGTTCTTGACCGCTTTGACCATTCGCTAAAGTAATGTTAGCTTCGCCAAATTTATGAGCAATTTTGACGTCAGCCGGAACGCCAGCCCGGAGGCCGTCAGCGTAAACGACGTCGCTCAGTAGGGAGAGCGCGTATTCACTCGCGGGATCGCTTAAATAACTAGAGTTGTAAAGCGTGCGGAAGAAGCGAGAGTAGGAGCGGGCGGTGAGGGTATAGGCACTCGTCATGTTGTTGGGGAACGGGATAGCTAGTTCGGTAAAAATTTGGTCGAGGACATTAATGTCGACATAATTAGTCAGCAAATCTTTAGCGCTATTGTCAGAGTAAACTATCATTAAGCGTAAAAGATCGGCGACACTGTAGGATTGGCCAAAGATGGCGCTTTGGGCCGGTGGGATACTTTGGATACCTCCTTCTTTAGTGCTGTCAGTGGTAACAGTGATTTTTTGGCCCAGAATTTCGGGGTGGTCTTCGGCGATTTTGAGGTAAGCAATGAGCAGGGGAACTTTGAACAGGCTGGCCGGTTGGTAAGCGTCAGTGCCATTTATTTCGGTCCAGTCGCCTTGGTCGAGGTCGCGGAAGTAAAGGGATGCGTTGCTGACTTGGCCGGCGGCTTTGGCGCTGTTGATGAGGGTGGTGAGTTTATTCTTAAGCGGCGCTAGGCTTGGGGTGTCGACGGTGGCACCGACGTCGCAAGCGAGTAGAGGTTTGATGAATTTATAGTCGCTTTCTGTGTTGCGTAGAGTTGTGCCGCAGATGGCTTTACTTGAGACGTTATTGTGATCGGTCAGGCGGACCAGGCCACCGATTAGTCCAGCGCCGAGGAGGAAGGCGCCAAGGTAGGGCAGCAGGCGTTTTAACTTGGCCATAAACCAGACTAAGGATTAACTGGACCAATATTACCAGAAACAAATTAAATAGAAAAAGCCCCAGCCGAAGCTAAGGCGTTTTCTGGCGGGACGGACGAGGCTCGAACTCGCAACTTCTGCCGTGACAGGGCAGTGCTCTAACCAATTGAACTACCGTCCCAGGTAATTACTAACGGGGCCAGTGTAGCAATTCAGTCGAAAATATGCAAGATGTCAGCCCTATCATCATCAGCTCTAAGGTTAGCTAATAAAATAGGGTTACGCCGAATGACGTAACCCTAGCGATTGAGTGCGCGGGCAAGCCTCCGCTGCTGCGGCGCATGGTGCGCCAGAGAAGTCCCATGTTGTTCTCCTATTCGCTGGTGAGTGAGTGTAGGATTGGCAATCGTTTCTGACGCAGAGCCTGGAACATCAGGTCGCGACGATCACGCGGCACGTCCGCCTGGACCAAACACCCGGTTGGGAAGAGGCGTTCCAGTACGCGCCCTTCGTGGGCGTAGGCGCCCAATTGTTTGAGGGCAATCTCGCGCGGTCGCCCATGGATGAGGATGTCTGGGTGTCGACTCCCAAGCTCGCGGAAGAACTTGGTTTCCTCATCCAAAATCTGTGGCCTGGTGAACTCGGCCGCGTCACGAGCTGCTGCCGCCCAAGTCTCATCTTCGGTTCCTGCAAACTCTGCTTCAGCTTCTGACCACAGGTGCAGCGTCCAGCCTGGTGGCAGTTGCGCTTCGTCCCGCATGACCAGGCAAGCCAAAGTTATATCGTCTTGCGGCGTCATCCAGCCCCAAGTCCGGCGCGGCTCGAGATCAGGCAGGAAGACCTGCAGCGTTGTTTCGGCGTCGACTTCGCGCAGGGACGTCAGCAGCTGGGCAGCTCGTTTGAAGTAGCGCGCGAAGAGGATCGTGCGGTTCACCTGGATGATGACTTCCTCACAGTGGGTCTTCGTTCCGAGACAGGCGAAGGCTAGCAGTGTCAGCCGTTCTGCTTGGAGCGCCGCTACCAATTCGGACGTGAGCCGCAGCTCGCCATATTCGTAGTCGCTGAGCACCTCGAGCAAGCGTTGCGAGCGTTCATCGAGCGAGCGGAACAGCAATTTTTCGTCACGAGACTGGGCCATGAGAACCTCCTGGGGAGTGGGCTCTGTAGATGGAATTATCTACGGAGCCTTCTCCCTAGGAGAAGAGGATTAGGCGTAACCTTCATCATCTAATCCAAACGGCTGAATGATCGGCAAAGCTCGGCCTTGTCTTTGTAGTAGCGGCTGGTACATAGTCGAACGCAGCGCTGTTGGTTTCTCGTTCTGCAGCAGAACGGCGTTCGGCCATGCTCTTTGCAGCCAGCGGCCTTGCACCGCGTATTCACTGAATTTTCGACGAATCCAATCTTTCAGCAAATCATCTGTCGGTTTAGCTAAGCTCGAGAAATATTTATTCGGCGCGAATTGTGTGCTTAGTTTACGGAACTCCCAGTCCAGTTCATTGGCCGCGAAGTAGTTGGCATAATCAGCATAAACTTCGTTGAACTCCTGCTCGAACGATCTACTATCTTTCTTCTCTTGTTGTCGCTCCCAAACTTGCCAACTGATAACCTCCAGTTCATGCTTGGGCAGACGTTGGCGCAACCAACTCTCGAAAACTACTTTGTAAGTCGCCCAACGTTCGACGAATTTTTCATAGGTAGCTCGTTGCTGCTCTTTCGGCATACTCTTGAACTGTTGTAAGTAGATATAATACGGATCAGTATTACCTATGACGACGACTAACTTAATCGGATAAATTGTTCGGAGTAACTCGAGTATTTCTCGCAGCCTCGGCAGGTCATCGGTCAGATTATTGCCCTCTGGACTTAGCGACACATACTCCCATGGAGTCGCGCTAAAGAGCTTGTTCGCCGTAATCGTCGAGCAAGTAAATAGTAGTAATTCCAGCGGTTTTTTGGTTGCTATAGCTCGACTCACTGCTCTCATGGCCGAGTCTCGATAAGGATTAATCGTACCGTCAAGACTGGTCAGAGCATCGATTAGTAATTTCTCAGTATTTTTCATAAATATATTTAGAATAAAACAAAACGACCCTGTCTCTTGCGAGCAGGGCCGTTTTGTTTGTTGTGGCTATTTTTTAGATAACCTCAACACCAGCCGTTCTCGCGAGAGCGGTTGGGTGATGCGGGGTGTTGTAAGCAAGGCGAAAGTTCATAACTTAAAATGAGAGGATAGAAGAAGAATTTATTTCTGTCAAATCAGGCGTCATCACTAACTCTCCCTTTTTCCATGCAGCAACATCTCCACCGCGTGCTCCATGCTACCGGCCGCCGTCACTTCACCGCCGTTGACAAAGAAGATTTCGTCAGCATTCTCGATCGTATTCAAGCGGTGGGCGATGATTACGCGGGCGGTCGTCGCTGGCAGCTTGGCTAAAATTTCTTCCAGGATCTGCTCAGTCACAGTGTCGATGTTGGCCGTGGCTTCGTCGAGAATCAACAACTCCGGCTCGCGCAACACCGCGCGCATAAAAGCGATCAACTGCTTCTGGCCGAGCGACAGGGCATCGCCCGAAGTCTCAACCTTGGCGTCCAAGCCGCCGTCAAAGCGCTGGAGCAAGCCTTCCAAGCCCTTATTCTCCAGCACCATGGCTAGTTGCGCACTCGACAAATTCTTATAGCCGACGTTGCCGTACAAAATATTCTCCCGCACCGTGCCCGAGAACAGCATTGGCTCTTGCAGGATAAAGCCAATCTTCTGCGATCGTTCAGCGGCCGTAAACGTCCTAATATCGCGCCCGTTGAGCAGCACCATGCCCTCGGTCGGGTCATACAAACGGGCCATCAAGGACGCCGTCGTCGTCTTGCCGCCACCCGTCGGGCCAACCAAAGCATAAGTCTTGCCCGGCTCTAAACTGAAGCTGATATTGTGCAGCACCTGTTTGTCCGCCGTGTAGCCGAACGACACTTGTTTAAACTCTAAAATCGCCGCACCTTTGACCTCCGCCTCAGCCGTTGTCGGCCACACCACCATCTCATTTTTCATCTGCAAAATGGCGGCAATTCTGTCCCAACCAGCTAAGGCCGTCTGGAACGTCGCCCACAATGACGCCAACTGGCGTAGCGGATTATAGAAGCTCGTAATGTAGGACAAGAAGCTAATCAGCAAGCCCAAAGTAAAGTTGCCGGTGGTAATCAGGTAGACGCCATAAGCCAGCACAATCAACTGTGCCAGGTTAGCGGATAAGCCGAAGATGGGCGTAAACACGTTGTTGGCCAAGCCTGCACCCAGGGCGGCATCATAGTTTTCGTTATTCGCTGTGGCAAAGCGCTGACGGAAGAAGTCGCGGCGATTGAAGGCCACGACCACTTTGAAGTTATTCAAGCTTTCCGCTACTTCGGCTGACAAGTCGCCGGTCGACGTCAATGACACCGCGTTGCTGCGCTTCACCCAGGGCGACAAAGCCCGCGTCATAATTAGCAGGGCCGCCGCTGGTGCCAAGGCCGCCAAGCCCAAGCGCCAGTTAATCACCAGCAAACAGATGCCGGATCCACACATGATAAAGATGCTACCGATAAACTGCACCAAGGTACGCGAGAAGAATTGGTTCAACTGATCCGTGTCATTGTTGATGCGCGAAATTAAATCGCCGGCTTTGTTGGCGTTGAAGAAGGCCACTGGCAACTCCTGCAATTTCTCAAAGATACTGCTGCGCAAACGGAATAGCACGCGCTGGCCGACACCACCCATAAACCGGGTTTGCGTGTAGCTCGTCACCAAGCCAACCAAGTATAAACCAAGTAGAATCAACGCGAACATTAGAACGCCACTAAATTGTTTGCTTACAATATAAGTGTCGACAATGTGGGCAATCAACAACGGCGCCACCAGCGTAATGGTCGAGTTAGCCAGCGTCGCCAGCCCAGCATAGCCCAAAATACTACGCTCACCTGCGAGCATCGGCCACAAGCTTTTCACCGCCTGCCAAGTGGAAGCGTTCTTTTTATTTTTGTCGTCTTTAAGCGCGTAGTTCATAGGAGTTTGTTGAACGCTGAGAATCGAAGATCTGCACGTATTCAGGGCAGCTAGCCATTAGTTCTTGGTGCGTGCCTTTAGCGAGAATTTCACCCTCCATCAGCAGAATAATCTGGTCGTAATTTTCGACCGGCGCAATCTTTTGCGTAATCGAGATGAGCGTCAGGCCTGGATAATTCTGGACGACGTTGGCTAAAATCTTTTTCTCAGTCTGTGCGTCGACGCGGGCCGTGAAGTCGTCGAGGAAAAGAATTTTCGGATTAAGCGCCAGCGCTCGGGCCAACATAATGCGTTGCTTCTGCCCGCCCGACAGGGAATTACCACGCTCCGACACCATCGTTTCCAAGCCTTGCGGCAAGGCCTGAATAAAGTCGGCCAGCTCCGCCGTTTGGATCGCCTTCTGGAGCGACTCGTCAGTCACCGTTTTACTGAAGGCAATATTTTCCTTGACTGTCGTATTGAATAGCACGCTGTCCTGAAAAACCAAACCAATTTGTGGATAAAACGACGCTCGCTCATACGCCGTTAGCGACACGCCATCATAATCGATTTCGCCCGTTTTTGGCGTAATCAAACCAGTCAGCGCGTTTAGTAATTGCGTTTTGCCAGCCGCTGTCGGACCAATAATGGCCGTTCGCGAACCGGGCTTAACCGTAAAGGAAACATCATTCAGCGCCATCCGCTCGCCATACTGCACGCTGACCTTTTTTACTTCGAGCAAGCCGGTCAACGGCTTGGCCACGGTCCCAGCGTCGACCTCATTTGGCGCTTCCGTGATCTCGCGAATGCGCGCGTAGCTGGCGTCCGCCTGGGCGATGATGTTGCTCATAAAACCAAGCACCAACACCGGGAAGACCAGGATCGCAATGTAACTAGTAAACGCCGCGAAGTTACCGAGTGTCAGGCTGCCATTCGTAACGTAAAACCCGCCGAGCGTCACCACCGCCAATGTTCCCAAACTCGACACAAACGTAATCACCGGAATCATGAACGAGAACAGCTTGAGAATGCCGACACCGATATCGCGTGCTTTGGCGTTGGCTAAAATAAACTTATCATCTTCAAATTGGCGC
>CAITFQ010000073.1 GCA_903891735.1 Candidatus Uhrbacteria bacterium
ACGACTTCCTTGAGGCGGCGACCGAAGTCCTTGACGAAGGAAAGCTTGGCGCGGCGGACGCGCATTTGCTTCAAGACTTCCACCTTGGTGACGTTAGGTGAGGCGAGAGGATAGATCTTCTCGACGCCGAAACCGTCGGTGACTTTGCGCACGCGGAAGTTGCGGCTAGCGCCAGCACCACGAACGCCCATAACAAGACCTTCAAAGATCTGGACGCGGTTGCGCTTTTCGCCTTTGGCGTTAGTGTCTTCAATTTTTTCGTGGACGCGGACGACCATGCCTGGCTTGATTTCCGGGATGGTGATGACGGCGACTTCTGGGGTGATGGTTTCTTCGCTCATAAAATAGGGTAATAACTGGCAAGATAGTAATGGAAAGCTGGACTTTGGTCAAGGTTTAATGTGACTTGAGGGCGGCTAAAATGGCTTCTACTACCTGATTTGCTGGGGTTTTGGTGGTGTCGATGACTAGGTCGTAGTTGGCGCGATCGAGGTAGCTGACACCGTAAAGGGCTTGGTAACGGGCGTCGTCGGCGAGGAGACGGGCACGAATAGCGGCCTCGACTTCGGCTATGGAGGTGTAGACTGGTTCATCGCTGCGACTCTCCGGTTGGGCGAGTTTGGCCTGGTAAATGCGTTTGGCAGCCTCGGCTGGAGCCACGTCGAGAAAGACTTTGAAACTTTGGGGGATGAAATGCCAGGAGAGACGGCCGTCGATGATGAAGTTGTCCTCGCGGCTGGCAATCTCGGTTTGGTAGTTGTCCACCTCGTGGTCGATTTCTGGTTTACCGAGCGCCCAGGTGTTGAACTCGCCGATGGTCATGCCGTATTTGAGCGCTAGCTGGCCGAAGACGTCGCCCATGGAGTAGCGCTTGAGGCCGAGAGCGTCGGCTAAGGCGTTGCGAACGGTGGTTTTGCCGGCGCCGGGAAGGCCAGTAATCGAAATGATCATAGACGATGAGGAGAGTTAGTGTTTGCGACCACTCTGGCGCATGTGGTCGAGAGTATCAACGAGAGCTTGGGGGAGAGGAGCGGTGAAGGTCTGCTGGCCGCCGCTAGGGAGTTCGATAGTAAGTTCGCGAGCGTGGAGGAAGAGACGACCTAGGTCAATCTGCTTTTGGCCTTTTTGGACGTAGAGTTGGTCGCCGACGACAGGGTGTTCGAGAGCAAAGAAGTGGGCGCGGATTTGGTGAGTACGGCCAGTTTCAATGACGACGTCGAGTAAGGTGGCGTGGCCGTTTAAGCGTTCAACGACGTCGTAATGAGTGATGGCTTCTTTGCCTTCTTGGCTGGTAGGACGGGCGGCCATGCGACCTAAAGTGGCACTACGGGCAATCGGGAAAGTGATGGTGCCGTGGTCGTCGACGATATTGCCGAGCACGAGGACGGTGTAGTGTTTGGTGGTGAGGCGTTCGGAGAATTGCTTTTTAAGGAAGAGGAAAGCCTCGCGGGTTTTACCGGCCACAACAATACCTGAGGCGTCGCGGTCTAAACGGTGAGCTAAGCCAGCGCGAGCAGCGTCGTCACCAACGTGCTCCATGGTGGGGCAATGGACTTTGAGGGCGTCGGCTAGAGTGAATTCGTGGCTGCCAGGAGCGGGGTGGGAGAGGACACCAGCGGCTTTGTTGACGACGATGATGTCGTCGTTCTCGAAGATGATGTCGAGCTTGGGCATGGTGCCTGCGGGGATAGGAGCGGTTGTAAAGTAGTCAGGATTGTAGCTGACGACATTTTTTATGGAGACTGAGGATTTTGGTGTGCTGGCTGCGTTGTCGACTAAAATAGCGCCAGCGGCAATGGCTTTTTGTAATTGATTGCGGCTGTAAGGCAAGACGGCCGCGAGACTTAGATCGAGGCGGGCAGGATCCTGGTTTGTGAGGGCGACGTTTAACATAGGCTCGAGTATGGCATATCTTGTGATTTTACGCTAGTTTTGCTATCATTTCAGAGCCTCTAATGGGTGACATTACAGATTGAGACTAGTTTCGATGAACGACCAACCGAGCTTTCGAGGCGCACTACGAGTCGTGCGTCGAGGAAGTCGGTGCAGGCGTGAGTCGAAAATAGGCCAAGCTGGAATGGCAGCAGTACAGGCCTGTAGCTCAGGGGTTAGAGCAGCGAGCTTATACCTCGCCGGTCGATGGTTCGATCCCATCCAGGCCTACCAGAAATAATTAATTTGGCCTATTTTGGGCTTGTCACGTCGTCGACTCGCTCAACGGACGGGCAATGTCCGTCTCGCGAGCTCTCCTAGTGGCGCACCCAAACTAGTCGCAAATTAATCATTTCTGCTAAAGTATTTAATTATATGTTTTTTGTAACGATTATACTGGTTGTGCTGTCGCTCACGATGTATATTTGGGGAGTGCGGAGTCACTCGGATGATAAGAAGAATTTGGGGGTGATTTTGTTTATTGGGGCGCTCGGAACTGGTGCGATTGAATATATGGCTGCTGGCCTTCTTTACTAATATGCCTGGAGAATTTACGCAGTTGACTTGGGTCTTGGCGCTAACGTGGTTTATTTTGTACTGGTTGATTGGCGGGGTGATGTTCGCGATTGTGGCTTTAACGAGGTTTTTAAAGATTAAGAAGGCGCAGTTTAGCTGTTTGTTTACGGTGGCTAGTGCGGCAGCGGCCTATGGGGCGGCGGCAACTGGTTTGATTATGAGCCAAGGCCGGGCGGTTATGTGTTTGGGTGGAGCCAAGGGGCCGTTTAATGTGGCGAAAGCGATCTTTGGCTGTTCAGCCAGGGATATCTTTCTGTCGGGGGGTATTTGGTTTGCGCTGTTGATCCTGTTGTCGATTTTGTTCATGTTGCTGTCGCAATGGGAGAGTAAGGCTTTGACAAGTGACCGGTAAAAGGCTATTCTTTGGCTCGTTCCTGAATGGATAATTCCACGGGTTTGAAAACCCCTGAAATTGTCTGCTTCCGGACGCATAGCTCAGTTGGTTAGAGCGTTACATTGACATTGTAAAGGTCGGAGGTCCGAATCCTCCTGCGTCCACCAAGAAATTCCTCTACTCAGGTAGGGGATTTTTTGTTAGAGTGGCAGATATGAAAAACTATCCAACAGAGTCATGGATGAATCCAAAGCTAACAACGAGGAATTCGCCAATGCATGGCGGGGGCGTGTTTGCGGTTGAGAATATCGACGAGGGAGAAATGTTAGTGCGTTGGGGAGGTCAAGTGTATACCACCAAGCAGCTGGAGGATGGTGAGACGAATGATCAGACTGCCTGTCAGATTGATGAGGAATTGCATATTGCTAGTCCGGCCGGAACTCCACTGATTGATGCAGATTTGATGAACCATTCATGTGATCCGAATACTTGGATGGCCGACGAAGTGACAATAGTAGCACGTAGGCCGATTTCAGTTGGTGAGGAAGTGACGGCTGATTATGCAGAGTGGGTGGCTTATCCAGATTATGAAACGATTAAAGATTGTAAGTGTGGCTCGTTATTGTGCCGTCATCTAGTGACGGGTAATGATTGGCGATTGCCAGTGTTGCAGGAACGTTATAAAGGACATTGGCCACCTTATTTAGCGAAGAGGATTGAGAGGATTTAATTATCCACAAGTAGCGTTTTGACAATGTGAATATGTATGGTGAGATGAATGCATAATCCAGTGCATTTATTTTTGCCTATGAAAAAGTCAACGCCCGCGGGGAGTGACAAGATGGCCTTTTTTAAAGGCAAAGAAGTGCGGAGGGTGATTTATGAGAAAGAGTGGTGGTTTTCGGTGGTTGATGTGATTGCTGTGCTGACCGATAGCCATAGATCTACGGCATACTGGTCAGCTATGAAAGCAAGAGTTCAGAGTGAAGACCGAATTCAGTTGTCTACAATTTGTAGACAACTGAAAATGGAGTCATTAGATGGTAAGATGTACTTGACGGATTGTGCTAATACTGAGGGAATATTTCGTATAATTCAATCTATTCCATCGCCTAAAGCTGAACCGTTTAAGAGGTGGTTGGCTAAGGTTGGTTATGAGAGGATCCAAGAGATTGAAGATCCGGAATTAGCGTCGAAGAGAATGCGAGCGATTTATAAGGCTAAAGGATATTCGGATAAGTGGATTGATTTGCGTTTGCGAGGCATGAAAGTGCGGGAGGATTTGGTTGATGAATGGGAGCATCGTGGAGTGAAGGAAGAAAAAGAATATGCGATTTTGACAGCGGAAATTTCGGCGGCGACGTTTGGAATGACGCCAGCGGAGTATAAGAAGTTTAAGGGATTAAAGCGGGAGAATTTGCGGGATCATATGACTGATCTCGAGTTATTGTTTTCGATGTTGGGTGAGGCGTCGACGGCTGAGATTGCTAAGGTTCGTGATGCTCGGGGATTGGGTGAGAACAAAAAAGCTGCTAAGCAAGGCGGTAAGATTGCGGGTGATGCTAGGCAGAAGCTCGAACTGACGACGGGAAAGAGGGTGGTGAAGAGAGATAATTATTTGAGTGAGCCGGAGGGTAAGAAAAAAATAAAATAGTTATTCGACTAATGGTTCATGGTATTCAACCTCAATCCCAAATGGAGATGTGAGACGCCAAGTGTTGGTATTGGTGTGTTCGGCGAAGTTAGGAGTGAGGGGAATTTTGCCGTGACCGCCGGGGAGGTCGAGCATGTAGCGAGGGAGGGCGATACCGGTGCAACGACCTTGAAGAGTGCGCATGATTTGCTGGCCGCGTTTGATTGGGACGCGGAAGTGATTGGTGCCGCGAGCGAGGTCGAGTTGGTGTAAATAATAAGGTACGACGCGGATGTCGGTGAGTTTTTTGAAAAGGAGTTCGAGAGTGTCGGCGTTGTCGTTGATGCCAGCGAGAAGTGGGCCTTGGTTGCGGACGACGAGACCGGCGTTGACTAGTTTAGCGATGGCGTCGATATTGGCAGGAGCGATTTCTTGCGGGTGATTGAAATGGGTGACGATAAAAATTGGATGGGTAGCGTCTTGGTAGCGTTTAAAGATGGCGATGAGGTTGTCGGTAATGCGTGAGGGGAGATTGACGGGGACGCGGGTGTGGAAGCGGATGCGGTGAATACTTGGGATGGCGCGGATTTGTTGCAACCACTCCTCGATTTGCCAGTCGAGCAGAGTTAGCGGATCGCCGCCGGTGAAAATTACTTCTTCGACTTCAGTGTGAGATTTTAGATAGTTGATGATGCGCGCCAAGTCAGCGTCACCGGGGCCGGGGTTAGCCTCGCCGGTTTTGCTGCGGCGGAAACAGAAGCGACAGAATAGAGAACAGAAAATGGTGGCGTAGATGAGGACGCGGTCGGGGTAGCGATGAGTAAGAAATGGTACGGGGGATTTGGCATCGTCGCCGATGGGGTCGACAAGTTCTTCGGGTTGGAAGTCTAGTTCACGTTCGTGGGGGACGGACATGAGGAGAATAGGATCATTGGGGTTTTGCCAGTTGATGAGCGATAAAGTGTGCGGAGTAATCGAGAGCCTCATGTTGCCGATGACTTGCTGGAGCTTGGCTTTGTTGGGTAACGGAAGATAGCGCTCGAGTTCGCCGAGCGTGCGGATACATTGACCGAGTTCTGTTTGCCATTGTTCTGCCGGCATATGGCCGAGACTGTTTCATGGCTGGGGCAGGGTGTCAAACTAGATTTTACTAACTTGTAGTTGCAGGAAGGACAAAGCGGCGTCGCGGTCTTGGAGGGCGCCGGTGAGTTGAGCGTCGCGGACTTTTTTCAGGAGGGTGCGATAGCTGGGGCCGGGGGTGAGGCCGAGGGAGTTTAAGTCGCGGCCGCGGACGAGTTTGGGGAGGAGGCTTAGGCCGTCGTCCAAGGCGTCGAGCAGGCGGCGGGCGACGTGGAGGCGTTCGCGAGCAATGTGATGTTGGCCGTCGGCGAGGAACTTGCTGTGCATGAGGGCGAGCAAATTACGGCCGCGCTCGGAGGCGAAGTTTTTTTCGAAGGCGCTGGGCGAGAGGGTGGCGGGGTCGTGTTTATGGAAATAGTCGAGGTTGGTGAGGAGCCACGAGACGTCTTTGGTGAGATGACCTAAGTGGAATTTCTTGAGGAAGTCAGCCGCCAGTTTGCTAGCGCGTTCGTGATACATGAAGAGAGCGGCGACGATGGCCGCGGTTGCGATGCCGCTTAGCTTGAAGTGTTTATGGGTGTCGGGGTGGAGCAAGACGTCAAGAGATTTGGCGCCGGCCGACCAGGCGTCAGAGCCTAATTCGGGAGCGACAAGATGCGAGAGGCCGCTGTCGTGTAAGAGGTGGCTGCCGTACGTGGGGTGATGACGCAAAGTGTCGAGTAAGGCGCTGCCGATGACCGGGCGAGGGTGGGAGAATTCAGCAAGGCCGGCATCGTTGCGGGTGATTTTGTTTAGGCGGGGGAGGGAGCATTGCAAGGCGTGCCAGGTTTCGCCAGCGATGTGCAGGCTATGCGAGGCGGCGAGGCGCAGAGTGCGGAGCATGCGCAAAGGATCCTCGGCGAAAGTACGGAGGGGATAGCCGGGGACGCGGATTTGTTTATCGTGAAGATCGGCTAGGCCGCCGAGATGGTCGTACAGGCGCTGTTCGCGCAGGCTGTAAAGTGGAGCGTCGATGGTGAAATCAGCTGGTGGCAGGTTGTCGACGAAGATGAAGAGGGATTGGTCGGGCGTTGTGCGCGGGTGGAAAGTCATGGCCTGTTCGCTGCCTTCGAGGTCGAGATTGCCGAGTGGGGTGAGGGTGCGGCGAATATTTTTTGGGCTGACGCCGTCGATGGTGACGCTGGGATGAGTAACGTGGCGGCCGAGGAGAACGTCGCGAAGACTCGAGCCAGCGAGGGAAATATCGGCACGCTTGTTGTCCTCGAGCAACTGATTTGCCCAGGAAAAACGGGGGTCGCGGAGCAAAAAGTCGCGGGCGCGATCGCTCGGGGAAAAGGAGTTTTTAGCGTAATGCAAAAGTAGGTCGGCGGACATGGTACCATTGTAGCATATTTTGATAAGTAGCTCATACTATGGAAAATGATTTATTGCCTTACGACGAAAGCATGATCGATGATGTTAAGACGACTGTTGAAAAGATATTGAATTGTAAAGCTGAAAAGGTAACAAAATTCGTTACGGGTACGATGAATCATGTGTTTAAAATTGAGACCGATGAATCTGTGGTGGTAGCTCGGATATTCGGTAAACAAAATTTTCCAAATTGTGAGAAGCTGATTTGGGTCGACGATATTCTGAGAACTCATGATATTAGTACGGCACGAATTCTGCATTGTGAGAAAGGTCAAATTCCATTCAAGCATGGTTATATGTTAATGGAATTTGTTGGAGGTAAGAACGGTCGGAGTGCTATAAAGGACGGAGATATTTCATTCGAAGATTATTTTATTAAATTCGGTGAGCTAATGCGGCGCATACATGCTATTAGGTTGACGGAAGATGGCGCAATCAAACTGAGTTTATTTGATGGTGGTTATGATTGGCTTGATTCGGTTTTGGCTGACTGTATGGTCAAGGGTAGTTTTTCTACTATTGATATAATAAAAGTTAAGAAATTTATTGTTGAGTCTCTTACAAAATATCAAACCAGATTTAAAAGTGTATTATGCCACTGCGATACGGGTCTACAGAATCATATCTATACTCCCTCTGGAGAGATCGTACTGATTGATTGGGATTTTGCAGAAGCGGGTTCACTTTTTAGAGATTTATCAGTGCTCACTTTTGACGGGAAGGAAATAGATGTTTTTGGGCCAAGAGAGGAGGTTATCGCTAAGATAACAGGATCATTCTTAAAAGGATACGGTGAAATTGGGTTTAATGATGACGAAATTAAGGAGATAGTTAATGCTCATCATTTGATTTCTCGAGTTTTCAACTTAGCTGCTTGTGGCGATGATAAGGCTGAGAGGACGAATATAAAAAGGATAGCGGAAGAGATAAGGTCGACGCTCAATGTATAAATTATTTTGATAACTCTTTTTGTAAGTGTGTGATGACAGTTTTTTCCGCAGCGACGAGATCGATGGCATTGAGGGTGAGGCGGGCCATAGCGCGAGTGCCGCTCGACTTAAATGGGAGGCCGAGGGATAGGGCGTCGTGGGGGCGTTCGGCGTGGAGGCGAACGGCGATGGTGTCGCCTGGTTGTTCGTAGAAAATGGCCACGACTTTGGCGTCGGGGGAGGTGTTGAGGAGTTCTTCGACGATGTCGTCGAGCGCGGTGTCGTCGCTGCCAGCGTTAACAAAGTCTTGGTGAGTGAGGAGCGTCCAGACCAGGCTATGAGCAGCGTCGACCTTGAGGCGAGCGAGAGCACGACCCCACAAACGGAGGGTGGCGACACTACGGGTGCGGTAGAGTTTGGCAACGATTTCGTCACGACGGGCGCCCAAATTCATGAGACTGCCGACGGCTTTGAGGGTTTTGGGGGTGACGTTGGGAGTTTTGAAACTCTTGCTTTGCGCTACCATGCCGGTTAAGAAGCAAGTGGCGATGTCGGGGGTGATGATACTTTCGTCGAGGCGCGACATGAGATTGAAGACGACTTCACCGCAAGCGACGGCGGACACGTCGACGACGTTGAGGGCGCCGAAGTGGTCATTGCTAGGGTTGTAGTCGAGGTTGATGACAGGGGTGTTGAAAATGAAGTCGGCGTATTTTTGGCCGATAGGGCCCAAGGCGGCCAAGTCAGCAGCGCCGATGGTAATAATTAAATCGTATTTGTAGCTGTTGGTGGCGACCGCAACATCGCCCGACTGCCACTCGCCGCTTTTGGGGGTGAGGTGAATGCGCAGGTTCTCGCCGACGACAACATATGAGAATTCGTCGAGCTGGGCATTGGCGACGTTGACGTTGATGGTGAGGGAACGGATGTTCTGGAGGTCGCCGTGGACTGGGGTCACGCCTGAGAGGAAGCTGAGGGAGGTTGGGGTAGTGCCGCCGGCGCAGATGATTTCGGTCGGCTTGTTCAGTTGGGTTAGGAGGGCGCAGAGGCCGAAGGCGGTGGCAAAGTCGTCCGTGGTGGCGACCAACGGCAAAAGAATGACAGGCCGCTCGGCACGGCTGAGGAAAGCGAGGAATTGTTCGTGGGGCAAGAGCGACATGTAAGTATGGTGCCACGAAAGCGTGATTGAGGGGTTAGTGTAGAATTGATGAAGATGAAAGTCAAGCTGCCAGGTTGGGGCTTCGGCCTGCAATTGTTGCTTTTTTATCGCTTTTTATCTACACTTGGCCTATCTATGAACGACTCTTCTCCCGAATTCATGAAGGCCTACGAACCCCAGGGGGTAGAGGACGCGATTTACCAAAAGTGGCTGGATAGTGGCTACTTTACGCCAGAGAATTTGCCGGATTTCGCTGAGCGTAAAGAAGTTTTTAGTATTGCGATGCCGCCACCGAATGTGACCGGTGTGCTTCACTTAGGGCACTCATTGGAGAATTCGTTGATGGATGCAATGGCTCGTTATCAGCGATTGTTGGGCAAGAAGGTTTTGTTGGTGCCGGGTACTGACCATGCCGCTTTGCCGACCCAGGCCAGGGTGGAGAAGATGCTCATGAAGGATGGCTTGAAGAATCCGCGCCAGGAGTTGGGACGCGAGGGGCTGGTGGCTAAAATTCGTGAATACGCCGAGCAGTCGCGCTCGACTATTTTGAGTCAGATTAAAAAGATGGGTACGAGCTGTGATTGGTCGCGGCTAGCTTATACGTTTGATGAGCCACGCAATGTAGCTGTAAACGAGTTGTTTAAACGAATGTATAATGACGGTTTGATTTACCGTGGCTATCGCGTGGTGAATTGGTCGGTGAAGGGTCAGTCGACTTTTTCTGACGATGAAATAATGCACGTCGAACGGGCAGCTAAGCTCTATACTTTTAAGTATGGCAAGGATTTTCCGATTGCGATTGCAACTACTCGTCCAGAGACCAAACTCGGTGATACGGCGGTAGCGGTACATCCTGACGATGAACGATATCAGAAATTTATTGGTCAGACTTTTACGGTTGACGTTGGTGCGGCCGAGCCACTTAAGATTAAAATTATTGCGGATCAGAATGTCGACCCTAAGTTCGGGACTGGAGCTTTGGGCGTCACTCCAGCGCATAGCGCGATTGACTTCGCGATGTACGAATTGCAAAAAATGCAAGGTAATCCGATTGAGATTATCCCGGTTATTGGCAAGGACGGAAAGATGACGGCCGCGGCTGGTCAGGAATATGTCGGGTTGAATGTTGAAGAAGCGCGTGAGAAGTTTGTAGCCTGGTTGAGGGCGCAAGATTTGTTGATTAGTGAAGAGGACATTACCCAGAATGTAGCGACCAACGATCGTTATGGCGATGTGATTGAGGCAATTCCGATGGAGCAGTGGTGGTTGGACGTTAACAAAACTATTCCACAAATGGGAAAATCGTTGCGCGATTTGTTGCGTGAAGCGGTAACAAGCGGTCTCAATGGTGAGGCTGCGCAGAAGGTGGATATTTCGCCGGAACGCTCGATTAAGATTTATTTGGATCGAGTAGAAAGTTTGCGCGACTGGTGTATTTCGCGGCAGATTTGGTGGGGACACAGGATTCCTGTTTGGTATAAAGATGGTGAGATGGTGGTTAGCGAAGTACCAATGGGCGAGGGTTGGGTTCAAGATGAGGATACGCTTGATACTTGGTTCAGTTCAGCCACTTGGACGTTTTCCACTTTGGGTTGGCCAAAACAAACGGCTGACTTGGCAACGTACCATCCGACCAGTTGGATGCAGATGGGTAGCGATAACATCTATTTGTGGATGATGCGCATGATTTTGATGAGCGCTTATGCCTTGCAGCAGATTCCGTTTAAGGAAGTTTATTTCCATGGCATTTTGCGTGACGATCAAGGGCGTAAGTTCTCTAAATCGTTAGGAAATTCGGTTGATCCATTGGAGGTAATCGCGCAGTATGGTTGCGATGCTTTGCGTGTTAGTTTGTTGGTGGGTAATACGCCGGGTAATGATTCGCGTTTTTCCGAGGAGCGAGTAGGCAGTGCGCGCAACCTCGTCAACAAGATTTGGAATATTTCGCGTTATATTTCCATGAATGTTGGGGAGTTGCGTCATGTTGAGTTAGTCTTTCCGAAAACGTTAACGGATAAGTGGATTTTGGGTTGTTTGGCGCAGACGGTGGAAAAAGTTTCTAAACTTTTCGATCAGAGCGATTTCTCCTTAGCGACTGAAATACTGCGCGAATTTACCTGGACTGATTTTGCTGATTGGTACTTGGAGATCGCGAAAGTTGAAAAAGGGAAAGATGATATTCTCAATTACATTCTGGAACGGTTGTTGATTTTGTGGCATCCGTTCATGCCGTTTGTGACGGAGGAGATTTATGCCAGGTTCAATAATGGAATGTTGCTGGTGGCGAAGTGGCCTGACATCGAAGATTTGAAAGAGGTTACTTCAAGCGTCGACCATCTTACTTTTACGAATTTGCAAGCTACAATTTCAGCGATTAGAAATATTCGTGCTGAATATCAGGTAACCCCGAAGCAATTAGTAGATGTAGTTCTGTCTGATAAAGAGATACTGGCTTATAGTGATATAATCATAGCGTTGGCTAAGGTTCGATATTTGACTGTCGGAGTAAAGCCAGAACAGGCAGCTAGTGCTGTGGTTGGGTTTGCCGAGGTTCATGTATCACTTGAAGGTCTTGTTGATACGGAGAAAGAAAGGACGAAGATCGAGGCTGAGCTGGTGAGTACGAAGAAGTATATCGAGGTGCAAACGATGAAACTCGACAATGCGGATTTTGTCAGCCGTGCGCCAGAGAAGGTGATTCTTGGGGAGAAGGCTAAGTTGGCCGAGGCGATCGATAAGGTGACGAAGCTCGAACAGCAATTGAGTAGCATGAAATAATTATATGGTTATTACCGATCAAAATAAGATTAATGAGGTGCTGACGCGGGGCGTGGAGAGCGTGTTGCCGACAAAAGACGCGTTTGCGGCTTTGCTTGGTAGCGGCAAGCGCTTGCGGATGTACTGTGGTTTTGATCCGACGGCCAAGTCGCTGCATATTGGGCACGCGATTCAGTTGCGGAAGTTAAGGCAGTTCCAAGACTTGGGCCATGAGGTGATAATGCTGATTGGTTCGTTTACGGCGATGATTGGCGATCCGACCGATAAGGCAGCGGCGCGCGTGCAGCTGACGGCTGAACAGGTGAAAGAGAATGCGGCTAATTGGAAAAAGATGGCGACTAAGTTTTTGCGTTTCCGCGGGGAGAATGCAGCGTTGTTAATGCGGAATGATAAGTGGCTGGCTAAATTGACGATGAAAGAAGTGGTCGATTTGGCGAGTAATTTTACGGTGCAGCAGATGATTGAACGTGACATGTTTAAGAAACGTTGGGATGAAGGTAAGCCGATTCATGTGCATGAATTTATGTACCCATTGATGCAAGGGTATGATTCGGTGGCCATGGTTGTCGATGCTGAAATTGGTGGCAATGACCAGCTGTTTAACATGTTAGCAGGTCGAACTTTGGTTAAAGCATTACAACATCGAGAGAAGTTCGTCGTCGCTTTGAAGTTACTGACGAATGATGAAGGCAAAAAGATGAGTAAGAGTGAGGGTGGGTTTATTGCGATTGATGATGCGCCGGAGGAAATGTATGGTAAGTTGATGGCCATGAATGATGGCATGATTGTGCCGTACTTGGAGCTCGTTACTGATGCGACGAGAGAAGAAATCGATGAGATGAAAACGAAGTTAGTAAGTGGCGAGAATCCACGAAATGCGAAGATGAGATTGGCCAAGATGGTGGTGCAGCAATTTCATGGAGTACGAGCTGGAACTAAAGCGCAGAAGCATTTCGTCGACGTTTTTCAGAAGAAAGAAATGCCAACCGAGATGATTGATTTTAAGGTTAACGAAGCAATGACGCTGGCGGATTTGTTGGTGGTCACGAAGCTGGCGGAGAGTAAAGGTGAGGCTCGACGGTTAGTTGAGCAAGGCGGGATTACGTTGGATGACGTGAAGTTGAGTGATGCGTTTGCGATGATGACGCCGGGAACGAGTGGGGTGTTACGTCGTGGTAAGCGACAGTTTGTGAGACTCAGTTAATAGGTCGAATAGGACCAATAAGACCTATGTATACACTTGATAAAGCAAGAAAAGAGGCGTTGGTGAGTTTAAAGAAGACGCTGGGGAAGAAGTTCCTGGTGACGCCAGATATGTTGACTGCGGCGCCGAAGCCGGAGTTGGGTGATTTGTCGTTCGGCTGTTTTGCGTTGGCTAAGGGACAAGGGAGGAATCCAGTTGAGGTAGCGACCGAGTTGGCGGCGCATTTGGGATTGAGTACGCTGATTAGTAAGATTAGCTCGGCTGGGCCGTATGTTAATTTTCATTTTAATGAGGCGAACTTTGCGTCATTAGTTTTGCATGACGTGTTGAAGATGAAGAAGCGTTATGGGCAGGGGACGGCGGGGAAGGGTAAGAAAGTGTTAGTGGATTTTGCGCAGCCAAATACGCATAAAGAATTTCATGTTGGGCATATTCGCAATGCCTTGCTAGGGCAATCGATTATCAATGTGCTCCGAGCTAGTGGCTACGAAACGATTGGAGCAGCGTATATTGGTGATATTGGCGCGCACGTAGCCAAGGCATTGTGGGGATATGAAAAGTGGTACAAGGATATTAAGATTGAGAAGAGTGAGCGCGCTAAGGTGCTGGGCGAGATTTATACTAAGGCGACGCAGTACGTGGCGGATCACGAGGAGGCGAAGTTAGAGATTGCCGAAGTGCAGAGGAAGTTAGAGGCGGAAGAGGAGCCGTGGTTGGGTTTGTGGAAGGAGACGAGGGAGTGGAGTCTGGCGTCCTTCCGCGAGATTTTTGGCGAGCTTGGGGTGAAGCCTGATGAATGGTATTTTGAAAGTCAGGTGGAGAAGCCGGGGAAAGAATTGGTTAAGAAGATGTTAGTGGAAGGGATTGCGAAGAAGAGTGAAGGGGCGACGATTGTCGACCTGGAAGATGAGAAGTTGGGTGCGTTTTTGGTTTTGAAAACGGATGGATCTTCGTTGTATGCGACGAAGGATTTGGCGTTGGCGTTTAAGAAGGATGAGGATTATCACGCGGACAGGCAGATTTTTGTCATCGATGTGCGACAGAGTTTGTACATGAAGCAGTTGTTTGTGACGTTGCGACGATTAGGATTCACGCCGGACCTGGTGCATATTGGTTATGAGTTGGTGAATTTGCCGGAGGGGACGATGTCGTCTCGAACCGGGAATGTGGCGAAGTATGAGGATTTGCGTGACGCCATGCGGGCTAAGTTGACGGAGGAGACGGTGTCGCGTCATGCGGATTGGCGGGCGAAGAAAGTGAAGTTGAACGCCGAGGCGCTGACGCAGGCGGGGATTGCCTTTACCATGTTGCGCCAGGATCCGGGGAAGATTATTACGTTTGATATGGCCGAGGCGATGAGCGTCGACGGCTTTACGGGCCCGTATATTTTGTACACGATTGCTCGCATCTACAGTTTGGAGGCTAAGGCTGATATGCCGCCGATAATGTTGGGCGAGCAGTTGACGCACCCGCTGGAGGCTCAGTTGTTGCGCTTGGTGGCGGAGTTCCCGAGTGTTGTCGGCAAGGTGGCAGCGAGCTATCAGGTGAGCATGATTGCCCAGAAAACTTACGATTTAGCTAAGGTTTTTGCCGAGTATTACCATCAAGTGCGGGTTTTGGACGACGTCAACCATGACCGCAAGGGGGCGCGATTGGCCTTGCTCGCTGTGGTCAGGCAGACACTTATCAACAGCTGTGACTTGCTCGGCATGCAGACAGTCAAGGAAATGTAAGGTAACATAACAAAAGTTATGGCTTTTGGAATATCTACTATGGCAAAACACAACGGTGAGGAGACGGTGATTGCACACGGCGTGCGAGTGGAGGGTGAGTTTGTGAGTGGCGGCAACGTCGTGATTGAAGGCGATGTGCAGGGCTTGATTCGTACCTCTGGTGATTTGCGAGTTGGTGATGAAAGCAAAATTGTGGCTGACGTGACCGCGGCAAATGCCGTGATTGCCGGCGAAGTGCGCGGTAATATTACGGTTAGCGGTAAGTTGGAGTTATTGGCGACGAGTAAGATTATTGGCGACGTGGCGGCGGAAATTATTTCCGTGTTAGCCGGCGCACAAGTGAATGGCCGGGTGACGATGGACGGCACAGCTGGCGTCAAAGCGAAAGTAGCCAGAGAAGAAGTAGAGTCTGACGTCGAATAAAAAGTGTGTATCTTTACGTGTACGACGAAATTGTCCAAGGTCAACGCTTCGAGCGTGAACTGGCGCTAATCGAAACACGTTTGACTGACTTAGGGATTAGCGGCAAAATTGCCCGCTTGGCTTTGTTTCGTGATGCTGAAGAATTGATTAAAGATGAGATCAGACGGGGGACGCAGACGGTGGTGGCGGTGGGGAACGACCAGACGTTGCGGAAGGTGATGGATGCAGTTGGTGATCCGAAAGTGGTCGTCGCGATTATTCCGCTCGGCCCTGGGAATAATATTGCGCAGATTTTGGGTGTGCCAAGTGGGGTGGCGGCCTGTGATGTGTTGTCGGCTAGGCTGGTAGAAGAGTTGGATTTGGGCAGCGTCAACGGCATGCGGTTTTTGCATGTGGTGACGCTCGAAGGTGCGCAACCAGCCTGCACTTTTGAAGGTAATTATACTTTGACGCCGGCGGTGAAAAGCAGTTTGGCGATTAGAAATTTGGCGGAAAGTGATGAGCTTGGTGCGGCTAACCCGACAGATGGAAAGCTAGAGTTTGTGATGAAGACGCCCAGGCGGAGCTGGCTTATTAAGAAAACTGATGAGGTGTCGACTGTGCCGTTTAAGAAGCTGCAACTGAAGAGTTCAGAAATGATGAGTATGTTGGTTGATGGGGAAAAATTAGAGGGGACGGAGTTTGAGATTAAGGTGTTGCCGCGGCAAGTAAAGATTGTAACGGGGAAGGATAGGAAGTACGTTTAGAGGCTATCGTCGCCGTGCATCTGCCAGGTAGTCCTCCTCCTAGCTGCGCCATCGTCAACCGTAATGGCCGGCTCACCTCGGCCAGCTCAGCTGGCCAGGTCTGACTCGGGCGCCATTACAGGGCCGACGGCTGGCGTCGTCAGAGAACTACCCGACAGCTGCTGGCTCCTACGACCCACTACAAGACTTCTGGCTCGCTAACGACCTTTGTGGCTGCTTTCGGATAAAAGAAGTAACTGAGGACGAAGAGCAGGGTTGAGGTGATGGCGGAGCCGAGGCACCATTGGCAGATAGCGTGAATGAGGAAGATTTGGGCGAAGAGAAACCAGAGTGACATTAAGAAGCCGGCTAGGGAAAAGCGGGTGATGAGGCGGAAGATCCGTTCTTTTTTTGATTCGAGAGAGATAATCGTCCCGAAGATTAGGGTGAAGTAATAGAGGCTGCCGAGGAGGGCGACTGGAATGCCGAGGATGAGGGAGTATTGGCTGGTGGTGACGAGTTCGCAGCCGTGGGTGAGGGAACAGGGGACGATGGTTTGAGTGAAGTGTTTGATAGCCAACCAAGTAGCGTCGCTAAAGCCGAGAACGGCCAGGACGATAAAGACAAAGGGGAACCAGGGTTTGGTTGGGGTGAGACTCATAGACTACGGAGTAGTGGTCGGTGCTTGAGCGGTTTTAGCGAGAGCAGATTCAATGACGGCAGCGAAGGCGTTGTAGCTAGCAGGGTTGGCGATTTTTACGCCCTGGAGGAAGAAAGTAGGAGTACCGTCAATGCCGGCGGCCAAGCCACTGCGATAGTCGGCTTCGATGCGATCACGGACAGCGACGGAGCCAGAGTCGGCGTTAAACTTGTCCATATCGAGGCCGAGTGATTTAGCGTAGCCTTGGAAGGTTACCTTGGGGTCGGCGAGATCTTGCCAGCTGGTTTGATTGGCATAGAGGACGTTGTGCATTTCCCAGAACTTGCCTTGCAGGCCGGCGGCACCAGCAGCTTCCGCAGCAGCTTCGGCGTTGGCGTGCTTTTCGCGGAGGGGGAAGTTGCGGTAGACGAAGTCGACGCGATCGCCGTAGACGCTAATAAGTTGGGCGAGTAGTGGGTCGAATTGGCCGCAGGCTGGGCATTGGAAGTCGGCGTATTCAACTAAAGTGACGCTAGCTTCCTGGTTGCCTTTTTGCCAGTCATTGTTGGTGACGACGCTGGCCAAGGGTACTGGAACGGTCAGTTCTGAGCTTTTGACAGCGCTATAAATGCCGAAAACGAGTAAGGCGAGAACTGCTAGAGCGATCAAGTAATAGCTGAGGCGGACGAGGAGGTTCTTAGTTTGATATTCCATAATGAGCCCAGTTTAGCGCAAACTTTGATTTGGAGCAAACAAAAATCCCTTAGCGCTAGGCTAAGAGATGTTTGTGGTGCGCGGAAGAGGAGTCGAACCTCCACAGCCTTACGGCTACCACCCCCTCAAAGTGGCGTGTCTACCATTTCACCACCCGCGCGTGGCTAATTTGCCGCAAAACTATAGCGGAGCGGGGCTGACTTGGCAAGTTTAAGAAAATACTGTAGGATTTCGTCGAACAAATAGGGACGCCTAGCTCAGCTGGTTAGAGCATCTCGTTTACACCGAGAGGGTCGAGGGTTCGAATCCCCCGGCGTCCACCACCGAGCTGAGCTCGGTTGTTGGTTTGCGAGGAAAGCTAAGCTTTCCTAACTCAACAACAAATAATGTTGGCTCAGCGAAGGTGATCGCGCTCAGCGCGACAGAACAATAGGGGCTGTTAGCTCAGTTGGTAGAGCGCTTCCATGGCATGGAAGAGGTCAGCGGTTCGAGCCCGCTACGGTCCACCACAAACATCTTTCAGGGCAACCTGAAGGATTTTTGTTTTGTGCTATAATTGGGATAACTATGATTCAACGAATACTTATTGGTTTAGTGATCGTCGCACTTGGTTGGTTGTTGGTTTGGAAGACGGACTGGTTTATGAGCATCATGGGTTACGTCGACTGGGCCGAGAAGTGGCTAGGTGGCGGCGGCACACGCTTGTTTTATAAGTTATTGGGGACGTTGATCATCGTGATTGGTTTGATGGTGATGACAAACTTGTTTAATTCTTTTGCGGCGAGTGTGATTGGCGGCGTGTTTGGTAAATAGGCGGTAAATAATTTTATGGCAGGAGTGGCTTTACTTGATGTGCGTGCGATTCTCGAGGCCTTGGACATTACGCCAGGGTCCAGAGTTGGCGACTTGGCGGCTGGGAGGACGGGGCATTTTGTGGTGCCTTTGAGCCGGCTAGTTGGGAGTGAAGGCGTCGTTTATGGCGTCGACTTGTTGCCGGACGTGGTGGCGGCTTTGCAAGGACATAGAACGCAGCATGGGCTGACGCAGCTACGACCAGTGTGGGGAGATTTGGAAAGACACGAGGGCGTAGGAATCGATACAGGGACGCTTGATTTGGCACTGCTGGTCAATGCGCTTGGGAGCATGAAAGAGCGTGAGGTGGCGGCACGAGAGACAGTACGGCTGATGAAGCCGCAGGGCCGGATTGTGGTGATTGATTGGCAGACTGGGGCTAAACATCCGTTGGCTAAGTTGGCCAGAAGTATGCCGGAAGACCAGGCGGACGCGTTGTTTGACCATGTGGGGTGCCGGAAATGTGGGGAGTTTACGCCGAGTAAGTGGCATTACGGCCGTGTCTACGCATCTTGACGATAATGCTTGATTTACCTACCATGTCGCTACTATGATTAATTTGCAGCCAGTATTAACCGCCAGCTTTTGGTTCGATTTGACGCCAAACGCCATGGGCCCATTGTTCTCCAAGATTTTTTTCATCATTTTCGCGGTGTTGGTCATTGCGGCGTCGGCAGCTAGAATTGTCGCTAACAACAAGCTGACGGATAAGTACCACAAGATAATTGCTTTGCGCGCCGCCAACATTGCTTTCATCACCGGGATTCTCGGCTTCGTCATTTACTTCTTTACCTTTGAAGAGATTCAGTTCTTCGGTTCACGTTTTTGGTTCTTGGTGTTATTGCTCGGGGTGATTGTCGCGGTAGTGCGTTTGCTCAAGTACGCTAAGAAGGACGTGCCAGCTATGCGCAAGCACGAACAATCGAAAGCTGAAGTTAATAAATATCTTCCTCGAAGAAACTAGTTGTGGTCGACGCGCGCCGTATATTCGGAAATAGTTCTGAAGAGTTGGCCGCTAATTATTTGATTGACTTGGGTTATAAGATTATTGAGCGACAGTATAGTAACAAGCTCGGTGAAATCGATCTCATCGCTCTGGACGGGCGTGAGATCGTTTTTGTTGAGGTGAAAGCCAGGAAGAGTAAAGAATTTGGTTATCCGGAAGAAGCGGTGACGCCCCATAAGCTACGGAAGATTGGGAATACAGGACTCGTTTACTTGCGGGCGAATGGGCTGGAGTCGTCCGACTACAGGATTGATGTGATTGCGATTGAATTCTACGAGTCTCCGCCGAAGGTGACCCATTTGAAAGCAGTTTATTAAATTGATAGGCGGGGTTACCATGCCCCGCTCTTTTCGTCTTTGCGAGCGCTAGCGAAGCAATCTTGAGTTAATCGATATCATCAGCGCGAGACTCGGGTGGTCCCACTCCTAGCTGCGCCTCGTCAACCGTAATAGCTGGCTCACCTCGTCTGACTCGGGGGCTATTACAGGGCCGAGGCTGGCGTCGTCCTAGGACACACCGCTCGTCTTCGCTGACAATGACCGCTCTATAAGACTTCTGGCTCATAAACGGCTTACTCGACCTGAGTTGAAAATTTTAAGGGAGTGTGATATCGTCCAAGTAATGAACTCGGCTGATGGCCGGGTTCGTAATGTATAGAGTCAAATTCAATTTAATAACAATTGTCGATACAAGCCTATGTCCAGTGTAATTGAGCAAGCAATCCGCCAGATTTGTGATGAAAAGGGTTTGGAGTATGAATCCGTGTTGAGTACGATTGAGGCGGCGTTGGCCGCGGCGTACAGGAAGGATTTTGGTGATAAATATCATAATTTGGAGGCGGAGTTTGACCCGGAGACAGCTGGTGTGCGCGTGTTTGATGTGAAGACGGTGGTAGCTGATATTACGGATGAAGAGCGCGAGGAACTTGAGAGGAAAGAGGCTGAGAAGCAAGCGGCGCGTGAGGCCGCGCGGGCGATTGGCGATAACCGTCCGGAAAAAGAAGAGGTGCCAGTAGATGGCGTAGTTAAGTTTAATCCGAAGACGGATATCATGGAGTCGCAGGCCAAGATTTTGAAACTAACGGCTAAAGTGGGCGACGTGTTGCGTACGGAGTTGCCGACGGCTGGTGAGTTTGGTCGCATGGCTGCGATGACTGCCAAGCAGGTGATTACGCAAAAGTTGCGTGAAGCAGAACGCGAAATTGTGTTTAATGAGTACAAAGGTCAAGAGGGTGAGGTGTTGGTCGGCACGGTGCAACGTCGTGAAGGTCGCATAGTGCTGGTCGACATTGGTCGCACGGCTGGAATTTTGAAGCCAGAGGATCAGATGGCTAACGAGCGGTATCAGTCGGGTGACCGGATTAAGGTTTATGTGCGTGAAGTCAGCGTTGGCCCTAGAGGCCCCCAGATTTTATTGTCGCGCACGCATGAGGGTTTGGTACGACGCTTGTTTGAGATCGAAATTCCGGAAGTTGCTGAAGGTATCGTCGTAATGAAAGCGTTGGCTCGTGAAGCTGGGGCGCGGACCAAGATTGCGGTGAGCTCGACGGATACTGCGATTGATCCGATTGGTGCTTGTATTGGTCAGCGTGGGAGCCGCATTCAGACGATTATTTCCGAGATCAGTGGTGAGAAGATCGACGTGATTGAATGGAGCGAAGATGCGAAGGAATTTATTCGTCACGCACTGGCCCCAAGTAAGATTACCAGTATTACGATTCATGAGGATGAGCGCACGGCGACCGCTTTGGTAGCAGCTGACCAGTTGTCATTGGCGATTGGCCGGGGTGGTCAGAATGTCCGTTTGGCAGCTAAATTGACTGGTTGGAAGCTCAA
Organism: Candidatus Uhrbacteria bacterium; assembly: GCA_903891735.1. GTDB lineage: Bacteria > Patescibacteriota > Patescibacteriia > UBA9934 > UBA9934 > UBA11707. The sequence continues at coordinate 20,967 of CAITFQ010000073.1, forward strand.
TATCCAGGAAGATGGTGCAACTAAACCTGTAGTTGAAGAAGTCGAATCAGCTGAGTCGTCGATTGAACCTGAGTTGGAAGCATCGGCCACCGAAGCAACAGCTGAGTAATTATGGGAAATATATTTTTCACCATTTTGTACCAGCCGTTGTATAACTTGCTGGTCGTGCTCTACAACTTGATTCCGGGCGGCGGGTTGGGCTTGGCGATCATCATCATGACGATTCTGATTAAGGGATTGTTATTTCCATTGACCTTCAAGAGTATGAAGGCGCAGAAGGACATGGCGGAGATTCAGCCGAAGATTGCCGAGATTAAAGAGAAGTACAAGAATGATAAGGAAACGCAGGCTAAGGAGCTAATGAGCGTGTACAAGAATAATAAGGTCAATCCATTTGCGTCGTGCTTGCCGACCATTGTGCAGTTGGTGATTTTCATCACGCTGTACCAGGCCTTGCGTAAAGGTTTGGGCACGATTGATGCCACTTCGCTGTACAGCTTTGTGATGAATCCAGGCGAGATGGGTCACTGGTTCTTGGGCATTGATTTGGGTAAGGTGTCGATTCCGTTGGCGATTGTGTCCGCTATCGCCCAATACTTCCAGGCCCGCCAGATGGTGGCCAAGCGACCACCAAAGGAGGTGCGTCAAACCAGCGCCGCGATGGATGAAGATATGACAGCGACGATGAACAAGATGACGGTGATTATGTTGCCGCTGATGACTTTGTTGATTGGCGTGACGACGTTACCGGGTGGTTTAACCTTGTACATTCTGGTGTCGACGGTTTTGACCTTCTTGCTATATCACTTCTTTGTGGGCAAAATTAAAGTGGCTAATAAGAGCGAGATTATCGATGTTGTCGCTAAAGATACAAAATAAGGTACAATGGGCCCATTATGGCAGCACAAGCGGCAGCTAAGTGGAAAAAAGCTCTTCTTCTGGTGGTCGCAGTGATCATCGGGGGAGGGCTTTTTGCTTTTTTGATTTGGCGAACAGGAGCAGCGGCGACGTATCAGGCCTTGCGAGCCTTTGGCGCGTTGCCGTGTATCGGGTTCGTGCTGATTTCGTTAACCAACTTTACGCTGTACAGTTTGCGTTGGCAGATTATTAGTAATGATATTTCGCCTAAACATAAGTTGCCGTTGCAGCGCTTTTTCTTACATAGAATGAGCGGCTACGCGGCTGGGTATTTGACGCCAGCTAGCCAGGTGGCAGGCGAGCCGATTCGCGTGGCGATGTTGGTGGCCGATGGCGTGCCAGTGAAAGAAGCGACGAGTTCGGTGATTTTGGATTTAGCGTTTGAGATTTCGGCAGTGGTGGCCTTTATTATTTCGGGCGTGGTGATCGCGTTGAGTCAAGGTTTTGGTGGCAGTACCGCGATTGCTGGCGCTGGCGTGATGATTGCCGTGATTGTGGCAATTCTGTTGGCATTTTTCTGGCGCTTGGCGCGGGGCGACGGGTTTTTCTCGTCGATTATGCAATTGTTGCAGTTGCACCGGGTTAAGAAGTTGCAGGGAATGTACAAATGGTTAGTGGAAACTGAGAGTTTGATTAGTAAGTTTTTTGCCGGCAAGAAGAGCAAACTGGCGTTTATTGTCATGCTTAGTATCGTCATGGTGTCCTTCAAGGCGGTGGAGGCGTTCTTTATTACCCATTTCTTTGGAGTACCGATTAGCTTGCGTGACGGCTTCTTGTTGGCGACGTTGCCAGGGATTGTGCTGTTATTGCCAGTACCAGCTGGACTTGGGGTGTATGAAGGGAGTAACGCGGCCATCTTCTCCTTGCTTGGTTTACACTTGAATGCAGTGGCGTACACGGCGATTATTCGGATAAGAGACTTCGTGTTTATTATGATTGGTGTTATTCATGCGGTGCGTCGAGGTGAGAAGCTGATAGTGTCAGAATAGTATGTTTGAGCCAGAAAATATTTCGCTGGCGTCGGTCATCGAATGGGATTGTTTTAAAGTGTTGGCTTATTTTTCTTATTTTAAATATCCGTTAACAGCTTTTGAAGTGTGGAAGTGGCAGTATAAACCAGAGGGTAAGTGGTCACTAGAAGAAGTTATTAGGACGTTGGCGACGTCGACGTGGTTGCGCGAAAGAATGAGTGAGAAGAACGGTTTTTTTGCTTTGGGTGAAGAAGTTGAGGGTTGGTTGGCTGATAGGCACGAGCGATTTTTGGACGCGCTGCGCAAATATGAAGTATTACGGCAGGCGATGATGTTTATTGGTCGAGTGCCAGGGGTGGAAGCGGTGCTGGTTGGCAATTCTTTGGCTTGGCAGCACACTAATGTTGAGAGTGATATTGATTTGTTTATTGTAACTGAACCTAAGCGGGTGTGGAGCGTTAGGTTGTTGACAGTGGCGATGATGGCGGCTTTGCGGAAGAGGCCAGGTGAGGCGAAGATAGACCCGATTTGTTGTAGTTTTTTTACGGATAGTAATCACTTGGATTTGGCTGATTTGAAAATTGAGGGAGCTGATGAAGAGGATCCGTACTTGGCTTTTTGGATTAGATCTTTGATTCCGGTGGTCGACAGAAAAGGAGTTCAAGGACGGTTAGAGGTGATGAATAGATGGGTGGGGGAGGCACTGCCGGCAGCTTGGGGAGTTGAGCGAGCAGCCAGGTGGCGACTGCGGCCTAAGAAGTGTTGGCCGAGGTTAGGGTTATCTAGCATAACGGAAAACTGGGCTAAGCAGCTGCAGGAAAAAAAGTTCCCGCGGATTATTCAGGAGATGAAGAATCGGGATACGCGAGTAGTGGTTAATGATAATATGTTAAAATTTCATGAGAATGATAGACGGTCGACGATTAAACAGTTTTTAACAGATGCCTTATGTTAAACATAAAAAAGATCTGGGCAGCTTATAGCTGGAAGACTTGGTGGCTGATGGTGTTTTTCTTTTTCGTACCGTGGCAGACGCATTATCTATTTGGGCAGACGTTGATTGGTGGCTTGGTTTCACCGTTCGGCGATATTAGTTTGTATGTAACCGAGGTGTGGTTGTGGCTCGGATTGGTGTTGTCGTTGCTCCGTAAGGAAGATCGGCCCAAGTTTGCACCTGAGGCGAAGAAGCCGTTGTGTTTCGCATTGTTAGTGTTGGTGACGGCGACGTTGTCTTTAACGATGAGTGTTAACACTAATTTGTCGTTGATAATGTTGCTGCATTTGGCGTCGGCCTTGGTGCTGTTTGTGCTGCTGCTTGATAAGAAAATTGATTGGCGGCCGTTGCTAGCGGCGTTTGGTTTAGGCTTGGTGCTGCCGGCGATTTTGGGCGTCTGGCAAGTATTGTTTGATTCTTCGCCAGCGTCGACGATATTGGGTTTGGCGGCCAGAGATGCTAATAATTTGGGCGATGCAATTACGGTGAGGGGCGGTGTGCGGGAATTGCGAGCATATGGTAGCTTTCCGCACCCCAATATTTTTGCTGGTTATTTGGCGGTTGGCGTGCTGTGTCTGCGGACGTTGCTGATTCGCGCTAAAGCTGGAGCGTATCGTAAGCTGTTGCTGGCGAGTATGTTGCTGCTGACGATTTTGCTCGTTTACACGGGCTCGCGGTCCGCGATGCTTGGCTTGCTATTAGGCATTGGGTTGGCCGCGTTTGTGACGTATTACAAGAATACAGCTAAGGCTCGTATATTAGTTGTACCACTGGCGCTGCTGGTTATTGGGCTGGGGATTGCCGGAACATTTTTGACACCGAATATTTTGTCGTCAATCAGAGGTGGCGGCATGTTTGAGGATCAATCACTGACCGACAGGGTAGCGCAGTATGAGGCCTATCCCTCGATTATGTCGCGTGGAGTAGGCGAGTGGTTGGTTGGGTCAGGTTTGGGCACTTATACGACGAATTGGTCGACGGTGGCGCCAGGTGGTACGGCTTGGGATTACGAACCGATTCACAATATTCCGCTGTTGGTGTTGTCGGAAATTGGCTTACTTGGCTTGATCGCGGTGCTGTTATGGGCGTCGTCGATTGATAGCGTTAACTTTGCGCGCTTCCCGAATCACGACGCGTTGATGGCGTTTGCGATGGGGAATGTGGTGCTGGTGATTTTGTTCTTTGATCATTATATTTGGTCGAGTTATGCGGGGCTTGTGCTCATAGCTTTTGTGATGGCGCTGACGGTGAGGATGGGAGAAAAGGATTAGCTCGGCCGAGCTTCGTCGCAAACATCTGCCGAGTAGTCCTGCTTCGCGCTGCAGGTCGTCAACCGTAACGGCTGGCTCACCTCGTCCAACTCGGGGGCCGTTACAGGGCCGACCTTCGCTTGGCGCAGGAGCTACCCGACAGCTGTTCGCTCCTAAAAGGCCTGAGTGGCTCATAACGACTTACGGTTTGGCAGTCATTGACAATGAGTGCTAGTTTTGACAATATGAGCGTGTCTAATTTAATGATATTTCCTATGAATATTCGGCCATTAGGAGGACATATTATTGTGGAAGCTAAGATTAAAGAAGCTAAGACGGCGTCGGGGATTATTTTGCCGGAGAGTGAGGAGAAGCAGCCGGAACAGGGGAAAGTGTTGGCTGTTGGCCCGGGCAAGTTTTTGGATAATGGAACCAGACAGGTAATGGAGGTGAAGATCGGTGATACGGTGGTGTTCAAGAAATACGGGCCGGATGAGATTGAGATTGATGGTAAAAAGTATTTAGTTGTTGCAGCCGAGGATATTATTGCGGTGATCGAGTGATGAAGTTTAATTCGTCTTTGCGAGCGTCAGCGAAGCAATCTTACGTAAGTCGAAAGTCGTTTCGAGGCCGCCAGGGCAGTCCTCCTCCTAGCTGCACCTCGTCAACCGTAATGGCCGTCTCACCTCGGCCAGCTCAGCTGGCCAGGTCTGACTCGGGCGCCATTACAGGGCCGA
>CAITFQ010000074.1 GCA_903891735.1 Candidatus Uhrbacteria bacterium
GACCAACTCTTCACTGGCACCCTCCCCACCTGGGGCAGCGCCCTGGCCAAAATCCTGGCCTCCATCGCCGTTCTCATGTACAACTTCCTCGCTAACCGCGTCTGGACGGTCAAGAAATAATTATGCGACCTGTCGACCTCTCCATCATCATCCCCTGCTACAACGAGGCCCAACGCTTACCAGCCACGCTGCGGGACATTGCCAAATATCTCATCGGCTCAGATCTGACGGTGGAGATTATTGTAGTTGACGATGGTAGCAAGGACGACACAGTCGCCGTCGCCAATTCCATGACCAAACTGCTACCCATGCTGCGCGTCCTGCCGTTCACCAAAAACCAAGGCAAAGGCCACGCCGTTAAACACGGCATGTTGGCGACCAAAGGCAAACTTGCCCTCTTCATGGACGCCGACAACTCCACCCCGATTCGCGAAGTCGCCAAACTCCTGCCTTTCATCACGCAAAACGAGGTCGTCATCGGCTCGCGCCACTTGCACGAAAGCAACGTGGTCATTAAGCAACCCTTTTATCGCATCGTCATCAGCCGTCTCGGTAATTTACTTATTCAAGCCCTCCTCATCCGTGGTGTGCGTGACACCCAATGCGGCTTCAAACTCTTTCAAACCGCTGCCGCTCACAAAATCTTTGCCCTGCAACGCACCACTGGCTTTGGCTTCGACATGGAAGTTCTCGCCATCGCCCAATCCATTTTCCACTACAAAATCAAAGAAGTCCCCGTTTCCTGGTATAACTCCAAAGACTCTCGCGTCCGCCCTATTCACGACGCCTGGCGCACCTTAAACGACCTCTTCCGCATCAAACATAATCTGGTCAGCGGAGCCTACAAGAAATCTAGTCGTTAATTGACTTTTTGCTTCACCTCAGGCACTATTTTGTCGTCCAACTGGACGCTCACCCACCACCCACCAGCTCAGGATCACCCGCCCCATGTCTTCCGCCCTTTCCTCTCAGACTCGTGGACGCTGGCCCAACGCCGACGCCACCCCGCCCGTCATCGGTCGTGCTCGCGCACTCACCGTCATCCCCCAGAAGGACCTGCCCAAGCTGACGGACGCCCAGTTCGCCGCCTGCTGGGCCGCCATCCTTCAAGGCTTCGCCCCCAAGGACTTCGCCGAAGGTCCGCCCATCCTCGACCGCTGGCGCTTGCAGTTCATGAGCGGCTGGCAGTTGCACCACGTAACCGACTTCTCGTGGCGCCCCTGGTGTCCGCTCATCATGACCGGCGGCAACTTCCCCTGGATCGACGAACACCCACGTCGTCCCAACGTCTTCAGCACACAAGAGCTGCTGCGCATCAACCAGGCCATCATCGACGTGATGAACCCGCCGAACCTCATCTGAACCGCTCCTCGCCCTCTTCACCTTTCTCTTGAAGAGCCGCATCTGAGGCAGCGGTTCTTCTTATTGCCTGGCCCTCCCCCAGGTATGGGGGAGTTAGGAGGGGGCCTCATTTTAAAAAATGAAACGTCACGTAAATCAACAACACCCCGCCAATCATACAAGCTAAACCAATCCACAACGGGCGCAACGATTTATGTTCAGCCATACTAAGTCAATAAACTCAAAGCTTCGTGGACAATCCGTTCGTCCGCATTCAAAGCTAACAACGCTCGCATATTTTTACTAAGCTCCAGCATAATTTCCGGGTTCTCCCGTAAGCGCCTGATCGCCTGCTCCAAAATCTGCGGCGTGACATGCCAAATAACCTGGGCTGCTTGCCGTTCTTCTAGTACTCGCGCATTCGCCTCCTGGAACGGCTCGTGAATCGGCATAATAATCGAGGGCTTGCCAAGCGCCGCCAACTCGGAAATCGTCCCGAGTCCTGCACGCGACACCACCATATCCGCCACCGCATAAGCGTCGGCCATACCCTCATTCAAAAACTCGAGCGCCACATAACCAGGCTTCGCCGCCTCGAGCGCCGTCAACATCTTGCCACGGCCCGTTAAGTGCAACACATTCATGTACGGCACCACCTCCTGCCAAATCACCGCCATCGCTTCATTAATCGACGCCGCACCTGTGCCGCCACCGACCACCAATAACGTCGGCAAAGCCGTATTAAAACCATAACGCTGCTGCGCCACCTCCCGTTCTCCTTGACGAATCGCCTGCCGTACCATGCTGCCCACTACCAACGTTTTACGGGCCGGGAAATACTTAGCCGTCTCTTCAAACGTCACACTAATCTTCTTGGCCACTGGTGCCATTAACTTATTTGCTAAGCCTGGCAGCACATCCAACTGATGCACCCACACTGGAATACGCAAACAAAAGGCTGCCCAACACACCGGCACCGCCACGTAACCACCAGCTGCAAACACGAAGTTTGGCTTCATCACATACAGCAAACGCAACGCCTTCAGACAACTAAAAGCCAATTGAAACGGCAGAATCGGCCACAACCATTTACGGTATCTATCGAGCTTCGGTGCCGCTAACTGCCAAAACGGAATTCGCTGACTCTCCACCAGCAATCGTTCCGGTCCGCCCGGCGTCCCAATAAAAGATAAAGAGACATTCGGCTGACGTTTCCGCAATTCTGCGGCAATCGCCAATAACGGCGTCACGCTCCCGAGCGTCCCACCCCCCGTCAATAAAAAATGTTGCTCACTCGCCATATTTACAATCAGTATCTTACCACACTTAGGGTCAGGTCTTTACTATTTACCTCGTTCTAATTTCGTTATCTGTCAGCGCGAGACTCGGGTGGTCCCACTTCTCACTCAAGGCCTCAGCCCAGAAAAACCTAA
>CAITFQ010000075.1 GCA_903891735.1 Candidatus Uhrbacteria bacterium
AGTCAGAACCCCGTCGACAGCGATTTTGCTACCTGGTTTGACGATGATGAGGTCGCCGAGTACGACTTCGTTCACTGGAACTTCTGTTTCTTGGCCAGCGCGAATAACAAGTGCAGTTTTGGCTTGGAGATTCAAGAGTTTAGCTAAAGCGTCGCCAGTCTTGAGTTTGGAGCGAGCCTCGAGATATTTGCCCAAGGTGATGAAGGCCACGACGACGATGGTGACGTCGTAGTAGGTGTGATCCACGTTCAAGAACGGGCGCAATGTCTCCTCGAAGGCGGTGACAATAAAGCTGTAGATGAAGGCAGCGCCGGTACCGATGCCGATCAGCGTATCCATGTTGGCCTGGCCGTAACGGAGGAAGCGGTAGACGCCCAGGAGATAAGGTTGGCCGACCATGAAGAGGGTGTAAGTGGCCATGATGGGCAGTAGGTGGTGGAAGAACTCACCCCAAATATTGGGCATAGCTGGGACGACACCAAATTCGGCTAGGATGTCCCAACCCATAATGAATATGCTGATAATGGCGAGTGGCAGAACCGTCAAAACTTTACTCTTCATGACAGCGATCTCGGCCAACTTGTCCTGTTTGGTTTGGTTTAAGCCGAGGTGGGCAGCGTGCTCGCTAGGGCTCATGTGCATGGAGGAGGCGGTTGGAGCTGAGACAGGTGGCGGAGCAACAAGAGTATAGCCGAGCGGTTTGATGGTGGCCGCCAGTTGGTCGATGTTGGTGAGACTTGAATCGAAACCGATCTTAGCCGATTCGGTGCCAAAGTTTACTTCAGCGTGAGTGACGCCAGGCGTCTTCTTGAGTGTCCGTTCGATATTACTAGCACAGGAGGCGCAGTGCATGCCTTTGACCTGATAAGTTGTAGTGTCCATAATTTCGCGTCGAATTAAAAGCAAACAAAGTCGCGAGAGCGGACTTGGTAAGTTTAATCACGCAAAATAACTGGAGCCAAGTGGCGTTGCAGTAATATTTTGCCGATACCGTGACGCCATCTATTAGGTGGTGACCAAGCAGTTGAACTAGCGAAAGACCCAGTCGAGGCTAATAAAACGATAACTACAAAAAGTAAGATGAGCGTAGTGGCAACTGGAGAAATAATAGTTGTGGCTGGAGTGGCGGCGGATAAGCAGTGGTCGAGACAATTAATGTTGGCAGATGCTTGGCCGAGCATTGAATGGCAGTCGAGACCAACGCAGTGATTAGTATCCATGGTCATACTAAGACCGTGCAGACCAAAAATACTCAAGCCAGCAAAAGTCGAAAAGGTCAGAAGTACGGTAGCTAGTAAAAATTGGGCGATGGAGCGTTTCATAAATCCATTATACTCCGATCCAAAACAGCTAGCCACCTTTCTTCTTCTCTAACAACTCAGCAATACGTTCTTCAAACTCAACGATCTTGGCGTTCTCGGGATTGACTTCGCGCAGGTGGTCGAGCGTGGTGTTGGCTTCGTGGACGTCGCCTTGAGTGATGACGGTGTCGAGGTAGAAGTCGATGTACTTGGGGTTGTTGGGGCTGATTTCTAGGGCCTGTTTGTAGTGGGTTAGGGCGTCGGCGGTTTTGCCTTGAGCTTCGGCGACTTCACCCAAGGCGGCGCAGACACTGGCGTCTTTGGGTGAAAGGCGAAGTAAGAAAGTAAAAGTTTCTTGCGCACCTTGATAGTCTTTGTTGAGTAAATATAAGCGGCCGAGATGTTCGTAGGCAGGCACGTTTTTTGGGTCATGGCTGACGACTTCGATCAGTTTTTTCTCGGCGGCGTCATAGTGGCCGTCGTTAATAAGAGCTTCGGCTTCGCGGACGAGGCTGCGCAAAACTTCGGGGTTGTGAGCAGCGGTGACGCCAGCTTTTTGGCGATCGGCGTAGCGTCGTTCAATAGCTGTAAGTTTGCCGGCAGCGCGGCGGAAAGTCTCCTGAATTTTACTGCCGACGGGGTTCAGAACCTGACGCTTAACGGTATTATAATGATCGGAACTCAGGCGCTCCAAACGCTGCTTGAGCAAGTTATGCTTGAGTTCTTTGCTGCGGGCGTCGGGATGAGAACCCGGGTCCACCACGCGGATCTGCGGCAACTTACGCCAAGCTAGCCAACCAATGAGAATGACGGCGACGGCGATGACGATGATCAGTAAAATATCAAGAAACATAAGCGGGTGCCTGCATTACTTCCGAGGCAGCGTTAACTATAGCACTA
>CAITFQ010000076.1 GCA_903891735.1 Candidatus Uhrbacteria bacterium
AATAATTAATCGGCGAGCGCCAAAATGCCCGACCGAGAAAGAAAGGGACCACCCGAGTCTCGCGCTGACTAGTAAAAATTATAATATGCCAAAACTCTCCACCCCTCCCATTAACAAAACCCACACCTGGATAATCGTCCTCCTCTTCTGGATTCTAGCCATAGCCATCTTCATCGCTGGTTACCTCATCACCCAAAACAACGCTCCCAAAATCGTCGCCCTCTCCCCCACCGAACTCCAATCCCAATGCACCACCGCCGGTTTCGTCGACAAAGCCACCGTCGACACTAACGCTGCCGCCACTACAACTAACACCTGCCCTACGCCCGAACCAGTCAAACTATCCTACAAAGATAGTTTCTCAGGTCTCACTTTCCAGTACTACACTGGCTGGCAGCAATACTCGTTTTCCGACGGACCGACCACCATCTACATGCAAGATGGCCCCATCGAAGATTGTAAAGAGTGCAGCGGCGGCATTAACGCCGATACAAAAATCCGCATCGTTAGCACCACCGCAGCTACTGCAACTAATGAATACTCAACTGAATTAGCTGCCCTCAAGCTCGATTCCAATATCGCCATCACTACCCAAACTAATGCACCAACCGGCAATCTAATTACCTGGACCGACAATAGTATTTGCGATGGTGTTGGCTGCACTACTGGCAAACACGAAGCTTGGTTCCTGACCTCTGGCAAAACTTTCTTCAACGCCAACTTCACCGATGACGGCAGTACGACAACTGACAACGATGCTTGGAATCTTTTCGTCAGCACAGTCAAAGTAAAATAAATAAAAAAATGTTATAATGACAGAGCCTCACGCTCTGTCATTTTGTTATGAAGAAAATTTTCATTACTCGTCACATCCCCGAAGCCGGTCTTCGTTTACTTCGCAAACAACGAAGTTTGAAAATCGACGTTTACGAAAAAGATCGCATCATCCCCCGCCGCGTTCTCCTCCGCCGTGTCCGTGGCGTCGACATCATCCTCTCCATCCTCACCGATCGCATCGACAAACAAGTCATGGACGCTGCTGGTCCGCAACTCAAACTCATCGCCAACTTCGCTGTCGGTTTCGACAATATTGACATCAACGAGGCCAAAAAGCGCGGCATCACGGTAACGAACACCCCCGGCCCAGAAATCAGCGCCGCTGTGGCTGAACATGTCCTCGCCCTCATCTTTGCTCTTGCCCACCGCATTACCGAAACCGACACTTTCGCCCGCAAAAACAAATATAAAGGCTGGGGACCAGAAATGTTCCTGGGCGTTGACGTCGCTGGCAGCACCCTCGGCCTAATCGGCGGTGGGGCCATTGGTTCCGCCGTCGCCAAACGTCTCAAAGATGGCTTCGGTGTTAAAATTCTTTATCACGACGTCAAACATAACATCAAACTCGAAGCCGAAACCGGCGCTGTTTTCTGTCCCCTCAAAACCCTCCTCAAACAAGCCGACTGGGTCAGCCTCCACGTCCCGTTATTGCCGAGCACTCATCACCTCATTGGCGCCCCCGAACTCAAACTGATGAAAAAAACAGCCTATCTCATCAACACCTCCCGCGGTCCGGTCGTCGACGAAGCTACCCTCATCGATGCCCTTAAAAATAATCAAATCGCTGGTGCCGGCCTCGACGTTTACGAACACGAACCGCACATTCCTCGTGCTCTCCGCAAACTGCCGAACGTCGTCATTACTCCTCACACCGCCAGCGCCACCCACACCTCACGCGACGCCATGAGCCGCGCTGCCGCCCAGAACATTCTCGCCTTCACCTCAGGTAAAACTCCTCCCAATGCCCTCAGCTAAACTCACCTTTCCCAAAGTCGCCGCCAGTTTTTCTCCCTTCTGGTTCTTTTTGCTGCTCTTCAAATTGGGCGCCGGCCTGCACTACGGCCTCATTCCCGTGCTCGGCGCTCATGTCTTGCCCTTGCCCATAGTCGGCCTCTTCATCGGTGGCTCTGCCCTCATTCAAGTCGCCCTCGACGTCCCTGCCGGCTTTGCCCTGGAACGCTACGGCTACTTACCCATGCTCCAAGTCAGCACCCTCTGCTTTCTCGCCGCTGGCGCCGTCTTTATTCCCGGCCTCACGCCCCTCACTTTCATCTTGTCCATGATTTTGAGCGCTTTCGGCTGGCTCTTTCTCGACCCTGGCGTCAGCGCCTACCTCATGGCCCACAGCCCGAGCCAATACACCGGACGCCTCTTTGGCCTTTATCGCACCATGGAAGCCATCGGCATCACCATCGCCGTCCTCGGCCTGCCTTTCTTCGTCCAATTTTCTCACTCCGTCGTCGGCCTGCTCATCGTCTATCCGTTTATCGGCGCCTTCGCCGCCCTCATCATCGCTCGCCGCCAAGTCCTGCCGCCAATCCTCGCCCCACATCTCCGCCATCGCCGCCGCGTCGTCCAAAGTAGCCTCAACGAACTCTGGCAAGCCTTCCGCAGTCTCCACCCCGTCAGCACCGCCTTTGGCCTCTACTTCACCCTCAGTTGCGGCTTCTACGGCCTCCTCTGGTTCACTCTACCTCTCCTCATCGCCGCAGATTCCAGCCACGCCCACGTCATCAGCCTCGGGCTGGCCATGCTCGATGCTTCCACCATCATCATCGGCTTCTTCCTCGGCCAACTGGCCGACACCTTCTCCAAAAAAGTCATCGCCCTCCTCGCTCTACTCAGCCTAGCCATCATCAGCAGCCTCCTCGCCAGCACCTTCACCCCTATCTTCATTGTCCTCTGTTTTCTCTTCTCGATCAGCAATGAAGCTTTCACCATCACCCTCTGGTCTTGGGTCGACTCTCTCGCCCCGCAAGGCACTCGCTATGGCCTCATCACCGGCAGCCTCACCTTCCTGGCGGATCTCGGCTGGACTCTCGGCCCGATCATCGGCGGCCTCCTCTACGTTACCTTAGGCCCCATCTCTTCCCTCAAATGGAGCGGCCTTGTGGTCGGCCTCTGCGCCCTCCTCATCGGCTTACTTCTAACCACAGCTAAAAGCCCTAAAAAGTTGACGTAGATTATAAAAATCGGTACTCTACCTGCGCTACAGAAGACGGGCCAATAGCTCAGTTGGTAGAGCATCTGCTTTGCAAGCAGAGGGTCCAGGGTTCGAGTCCCTGTTGGTCCACCAAAAAGACACGGCTTCGGCTGTGTCTTTTTATTTGGAGTATAATATCATTACTATGAAATATCTCATCGTCATCTCTTTGCTGTTAGCCAGCTTATCGATGAGTCAGTTTGCGGCAGCCGCATCGTCACCATCAACCACCCTCGTCGGTGGCTACGTGCAAGCCGATCTCGGTCACGACGGCATCGCGGAAACTATCGTCGGTGCTGCCCCCGGTGACGCGCCCACCGTCAGCGTCTATCGCACCAACGGTTCCCTCGTCGGCTCCTTTCTCGCTTACGACAAAACTTTTACCGGCGGCGTGAACATCGCAGTTTGCGACGTTGACGGCGATGGCACGAACGACATCATCACCGGCACGCACTTCGGCGGCGGTTCGCAGGTTCGTATCTTCAACAACTTCGGTCAACTAAAAAATGCCGGCTTCTTCGCTTACGATCCAACTTTTACTGGCGGCGTCAACGTAGCTTGCGGCGACGTCGACGCTGACGGCGTGGCGGACATCGTCACCGGTCCTGGTCTCACCGGCGGCCCCGACATAAAAGTTTTTGACTACCTCGGCCATCTCAAACAAAACTATTTTTCTGGCGACGCCACCCTCAACACCGGCGCCTACGTCAGCGTACAAGCTGGCAAAATCATCACCGAACCCATGACCAGCACTAGCACCCTCATGCCCAGTAACGTTTACCACGACCGCCAACACGACGACCTGGCCCAGTACATTCAAGTCGACCTAAGCGAACAAAAACTCACCGCTTACGCTTACGGCGTACCCGTCAAATCCTTCCTTATCTCTTCCGGCATCGCGGCGCACCCCACGCCACTTGGCAGCACTACGGTCAAAGAAAAATTATTGTGGCACGATTACGTTTGGAGCTACGGCTTAAACAATCCCAGCAACTACAGCCTCCCCCACGTCGAATATAATCTACGTATCTACGATCACATCTATCTCCATTACGCTTACTGGCACAACAACTTCGGTCATCCTATGAGTCACGGTTGCATCAACATTAACTTCACCAACTCACAATGGATTTACAACTGGGC
>CAITFQ010000077.1 GCA_903891735.1 Candidatus Uhrbacteria bacterium
ATGTTAACCAGGAAATTTTGCGTGAGGTAAGTGAGGAGAATAAGAAAGACGAATGACTCGGCTAAGCCGATGACGGAGCCGAGGGCGCGGTTGACTAGGCCGATGAGGGGCAGTAGCGCGATGATTTTCCAGACTTTGTCGATGAGCACAAAGATGAGGCGTAGGAGTTTGGTGACGATGCTGAGGACGACCAAGTAGATGATGATCGAGATGATTGGTTGACTGCTGACGACGCCGGACAGTAATGAGGTCGCGGACAGCCAGGAGAAGATGTAAGTGCTAACCACGAGGCCGACGATCAAGCTGGCGATGTTGCCGGCCATGATGATGAGACCAGCGCGCCAACCTTTGATGAGGCCGAGAGCTAGTATCGCTAAGGCAATGATGTCGACGACGTTGAAGGACATAGGCTATGATTCGCGGCGCATGAATAATGGTTCTGCTGCGATTATAGCATCGTTTTCATAGCGGCGGATGATTTCGGCGGCAGCCTCAGGAATAGCCGGTGCAAGTGCGGTAGCGACAAAACGGATCATACTCGCCAACTCGGATAATGATTTTTTGGCGGCAGCGACGTCGGTTTTAACCAAACGGAACGGTGATTCGTTTTCGATTTTGAGATTGGCTTGATCAACCACGGTAAAGACAGTGTCGATGTAGCGCTTGAAATCGTATTGTTCGATGGCGAGCTTGAGCTCGGCGCTGACGGCAGCTTCATCGAAGCTCAAACGATCTAGACCATCGGGGAAACTCTTAGCTGACATGGCCGCCACGCGACTGACCAGGTTGCCGAGGCCGTTGGCGAGTTTGGAATTATAGGTCGACAAAAATTCATGACGAGAGAAATCGCCGTCCTGCCAAGCGGGCAAACCGCCGAGTAAGTAGAAGCGGACAGCGTCAGTGCCAAAGTCGTTCACCAGATCATAGGGATTGATGACATTACCCAATGATTTGCTCATCTTTTGACCTTCGGCGGTAATAAAGCCGTGGATGAAGATCTGCTTTGATGGCGCAAGGTTGGCGCTCATCAGCATGGCTTGCCACATGGCGGATTGTTGACGGAGGTTGTCGCGACCAGCAACTTGAATGCCTGGCCAAGCCTTAAACTCGCTGTCGGCGCTGTCGATATTCGGCCAGCCGAGGGTCGAGATATAGTTGACGAGGGCGTCGAACCAAACGTACATGACTTGCGTGTCGTCGCCAGGAATGGGAATGCCCCAAGGCATTTTCGAAGCGAGACGCGAGATGCTGAAGTCATTCAAGCCAGCAGCGACGAAACTTTTGATTTCGTTGAGCCGAGATTCGGGCATGACGAAGTCAGGACGCGCGGCGTACAGGTCGAGTAAAGGCTGCTGATACTTTGACCAACGGAAAAAATAGTTTTCTTCTTCGATCAATTCGAGATCGCGATTAGGATGCAATGGGCAGCGACCTTCGACGAGTTCGGAATCGGTTTTTTCGAGCTCGCAACCAACGCAATATTTTACTGAGTACGATTTTTTGTAAATGTCGCCGGCCGCGTCACAGCGTCGCCAAAATTCTTGAGCGGCGGCAACGTGATGAGTGTCCGTAGTGCGAATAAAATGATTGTAGGTTAAGTTAAGCGCTGCTTTAAGGCCGTCGAATTTAGCGGCGTAACCATCGCAATAAGTTTTGGAGTCGACGCCAGCTTCCTGTGCTTGGCGCAAAATCTTTTGACCGTGCTCGTCCGTGCCGGTGTTAAACAAAACTGTGGCGCCGAGGGCCGCATGATAGCGAGCGAGCATGTCGGCCTGGACGATTTCAAGAGCGAAACCGATATGCGGATCGGCATTGACGTAGGGCAGCGTCGTGGTAATCGAGTATGTCGGCATATGAAGATATTATTTCCAACCGATTGGCGCAACGACGATGACGAATTCGCCCTTCTTACTTCCCTGCTCGAGCTCCGCGATGACCTCGGCGGCGAGACCGCGGTAAGTTGTTTCGTGCAGTTTGGTCAGCTCGCGACAGACGACAAGCAGGCGATCTGGGGGTAATTGGGCTAGAGTTTTTTCGATACGGTGGGTGGCTTCGTAGAGAACGATGGTGTGTTCGATTAGGGCCAGGTTGCGGAAGTATGTCTCGCGGCCTTTTTTGTGTGGTGGGAAGCCGAGGAAGGTGAAGTTGTCGGCGGCGAAACCGGAGATCGATAGCGCTGCGATAAGGGCGGAGGGGCCGGGAATTGGGATGATCGATATGCCTTCGGCCACGGCACGAGCAACTAGTTGGCCGCCGGGGTCGCTGATGTTGGGGGTGCCGGCGTCGGTTACAACGCTGATCGATTTACCGGATTTGAGTTGATCGATGACATCGTTCAGCACCGAATCATCGCTGTGCTGTTGAACGGTCATCATCTTCACCTTAAGGTCGAACTTCGACAACAGGCCACCGGTGACGCGGGTGTCTTCAGCGCAGATGAGGTCTGAGGCTTTGAGCGTGGCGATGGCGCGCGAAGACAAGTCGGCGAGATTGCCGATTGGGGTGGCGACGATGAACAGTTGTCCACGGTTATTTGGTTGCATCTGGAGTGGTTGAATCTTGAGAAGCTGTTCCATCAGTGTTGGTCTGGGCGGCAGCCGCAGCCTTGTCCGCGTCGTCCTTGGCTTTTTGTTCGTCGATGATGGCCACGCGGGTGTCGGGGTAAGCGGCGGCCCAGGCGAACCAGTAATATTCTGGAGCGTTGATAAAGCTGAGGACCGAACCTTGTAATGAACCACGGATAGCCACGCCGGTGGGAATCCAGGTTGAACCTGTTTGATCGTCAGTAAACTCTTTTCGCTTAGCGTCGTAGGTGAAGGTGAGAGTTTGGCCGGCAACGACTGGGTTGAAGACGTGG
The DNA here is from genome assembly GCA_903891735.1 of Candidatus Uhrbacteria bacterium. Classification (GTDB taxonomy): domain Bacteria; phylum Patescibacteriota; class Patescibacteriia; order UBA9934; family UBA9934; genus UBA11707. Next base: position 2,858 of record CAITFQ010000077.1, read on the forward strand.
GTCATGTTGAGATCAGTGTCGTAGAAGGCAGCTAACGGCGAGCCACCCAAGGTGGTGTTGTAAACATAAGAACCGGCCATGATGTTCTTGACCAATGCGAGATGCTCGCCGTTGATTGTCACGCCGTCGACCCACCATTTGCTGTTGCCAATGCGGGAGTCAGTGTGATCCACGGGGAAGTAAATGCTGGTTGAGGTTTCGTACTGGCCGTAGGGATGGCGGGTGTAGTCGCGGGTGTAACCGGTCTCGCTTGAGAGTACTTGGCCGCCGGGGAAAATGGATTTCCAGTCTTTCCAGCGCATGCTTTGCGAGGGGTATTGCGTTAGGACGTCGCCGAGTTTGGACGACGAGGGACCGGTTCCGTGGACGACCTGTGTGCCGGTAATTTGTAGCCATTCATTGCCAGCACCGTCGACGAGCAGCTCGCCGTCGTTATGGACGGAACCGCTGAACGATAAAGCTAGGACTTCGCCGGAAGATTGTTTAGCGTTGTAAACGATGGCAGCGCCAGTTAGCGGATCGAAGGTGATGAGCAGTTGCTGGTCACCAAAGTTATCGTTGACAACGCGGTGCCAGTTGAGAATTTGGTACGGGTAGAAGCGATGCACGCCACCAACTTCCACGTCGATGCCAAAGAGATTGTCGCCCAAGAGACTGTCCATGGCACTGACAGAAGTGAAGGTTGGGTTAGTGAGGGCTGGGACGTCGGCAGCTTTAAGGCCAGAGTCGATGATGGAGAAGGTGCTGGACGAGGCTCCTGTGCTTTGCAATTGCTTGGCGCGCACGACGGCTAGGACCACGATGACAATGACGGCCACCAGAATAATGAGGGCGATTTTTTTAGTTTTGGCTGACAAGTGATACATAGATTTACTTAAACGACTGGGATTATGTTAC
>CAITFQ010000078.1 GCA_903891735.1 Candidatus Uhrbacteria bacterium
AGCTCCGCCAGTCGCAACGTCGCCCAACAAGCCAAACTATTCTACTATGATTGCCTAGTCAAAGATGGTCACTGCAGTCCATCCGTTTGTGAAGACACTGGTGCTAATTGGAAGCCTTCAAAATCCAATACTATCAGTCGAGACAGTAATTACAAATACTCCCTTGCTGGTAGTCTCGCCGGACTCGACATTGCGAGTAACGCCTCAACCATCATTGCGGCTATTGCTGCTGACAGCAAACCCAGCATGTGTCCTCACACCTCAAACGTAGCTATTGATATTATGCCCGATGGTTCCAATGGCTACTGTGCAAATGTTAGCTTAATGGATAGCATGGCTAAAATCATGACCGACCCAGCCTACGGTTTCTGTCGACTGGATATTGAAGCCTGGCATTTTGAACTCGATAACGTAAAAGTTGATAAAGATAGTTGTCATACTTCCAACACTAACTCACACACTACCGTTGGCGATACTCCAGACAGTACTTGCAGCGTTTGGAATTATCGTAATCATTGCTGTTACGCCGCCACCGATCCAAAAACTCCAGCCACAAACATGTGCCCTACTGGCACTAAATGCAATTAATGATAAAATAGTGCGGAGTTTAAGGGGTCAGGTCTTTACTTTTTACCTCTCTATGTTCTTCTGCTCCAAATGCGACTCCCAATACAGTAAATGGCAAGGCCGTTGCCCCGAATGCGGCGGCTGGGGGACGCTGAGCGAAGAAGCTGGTACGGCGCCTGGCAAAGCGCCTAGTCTGACATCATCAAAAGCCAAACCCGCGCCTGTCCTCAAACTCAGCGCCGCGAGCCAAGCCGAAGTTAAGCGTACGCCAACCGGCCTGTCCGAACTCGACCGCGTACTCTCCGGCGGCCTCGTGGCTGGTTCAGTTACACTTCTCGCCGGCGAACCTGGCATCGGTAAATCAACCCTCGTCGCCCAATTGGCTCACGCCCTCCCTGGCCTCACTTACTACGCTTCTGGCGAGGAATCCGAAGGCCAAGTCCTCTTGCGCTTCACCCGCCTCGGCTTATCCACCGACGCCATCGTCTTCAGCAACGCTGTGGAGATCGGCAGTATTCTCGCCGCCGCCAAAACACAAAACCCCTCCCTCCTCATCATCGACTCCATTCAAACCATGATGGTGGATGGCCTAGAAGCTTTCCCCGGTACCCCGAACGCAGTACGCGCGGCCACCAGCGAACTCATCAACTACGCCAAAAGCAACAACGTGCCCGTCCTCATCATCGGCCAAGTCACCAAAGACGGCGGCATTGCCGGCCCCAAAACACTCGAGCATCTCGTCGACACTTTGCTCACCCTCGAAGGCGATCCTGACTCTTCCTACCGCATTCTCAGGAGCAGCAAAAACCGTTTCGGCAGTACGGACGAAGTGGGCGTGTTCGAGATGACCGAGGCTGGCATGACCGCCGTGGAAAATCCCTCCGCCAAATTCTTAGCCGAACGCGTCGCTGGTCCCGGCTCTGTCGTCACCTGCATCATGGAAGGCTCCCGTCCATTCCTCCTCGAAGTCCAAGCGCTGGTCGACAAATCTCTCTTCCCTAATCCGGTCCGCCGCACCTCCGGCTTTGACGCCAGCCGCTTACAAATGCTGCTCGCCATTCTCGGCAAACGATGCAACCTTCGCACCGGTGACCTCGACGTTTACGTCAACGTCGTCGGCGGCATGAAGGTAACAGAAAAAGCGGCGGACCTCGCGGTCGCTGCCGCCATCATTAGCGCTATCAAAAACGTCGCCCTCCCCGCCGACGCTATCGTTATCGGCGAACTCGGCTTGGGCGGCGAAATCCGCTCCGTCCCTTTCCTCGATCGCCGTCTCAAAGAAGCGGATCGCCTCGGCTGCAAAACCCTCCTCACTCCCAAAACTCTCAAAAACGTCAGCGATGTCTTCAATAAATAACCTAAAAACTTTCCAGTTGAGACTAGTTTCGTTGAACAACAAACAAATATTTCGAGGCTTAGTTGGTGCTAAGTTGAGAAAGATTTGTGTAGTTGTGAGACGAAAATAGGCCGACTGGGAAGTTTTTAGCTATTCAAAGTGTACTTCTTGCGCATACGCCATCATCCGTTCACGCAATTTCGGATACTGCTTCAAATCCATATCCTGGTCCAGCAATTCCTTGGCAAAATCCTTCGCCTTACTAATCACATCAATATCCGCGTACGTGCCGAGTTTGAACTCCTCAAACCCGCTTTGTCGCGTCCCAAACACGTCACCTGGACCACGCAAACGTAAGTCAGCCTCAGCCAACTCAAACCCGTCCTGGCTGTTCACCAGCGCCATCAAGCGTTCCTTCGCCATCGGGGACAGCATCGCACTGGCATGCAAATAACACTGACTGCCGTGTTCACCACGACCAACGCGACCTCGCAACTGGTGCAATTGCGCTAAGCCAAACCGCTCAGCACCTTCCACATACATCACAGTCGCGTTCTGCACGTCGATGCCCACCTCCACCACCGTCGTCGCAATCAACATATCAAACTCCCCGGCCGCAAACGCCCGCATCACCCCATCCTTCTCCTTAGTTTTCAATTTACCGTGCAACATCGCCAAACGGTAACCCGCAAACGGCCCTTCACTAAAACTACTAAACACCTCATTAACACTCTGCACACCAAGCGCATCACTCTCCTCGATCAACGGACACACTACGAACACCTGACGGCCATTATCCATGTCCTGGCGCATCTTGGCATAAGCCTCGCCTTCCCGCCCGACATCCACAATATGCGTGGCGATCGGCTGACGTCCGGCCGGATACTCATCCAACAACGAACGATCCAAATCGCCATACACCACCAACGCCAAAGAACGCGGAATCGGCGTCGCCGTCATGGACAACAAATGCGGAATCCCGTCCTTATCTCCCTGCTTATCCTTCAACGCCTGTCGTTGCTTAACGCCAAAGCGGTGTTGTTCGTCCACCACAATCAAACCCAAACGCATGAACAACACTTGCTCCGTCAACAAAGCATGTGTGCCCACCACCAAGTCGACATCGCCATTACGCAATGCTTCGAGCAACTGCTCTTTCGTCACTTCTTTCCCGTGAATTCGGCGTTTCGTCCGCGTGTATAAAGCAATCCGCAAACGATTGCCCAACAATCGTTCCAACGTCTTCGCGTGCTGTTCCGCTAAAATCTCCGTCGGTGCCAACATGGAAGTTTGCCAACCTGACGCCGCGGCATTCACTGCCACGAGCGCCGCCACGGCCGTCTTACCGCTACCCACGTCACCCTCGAGCAAACGGTTCATCGGCTCGGTCCTATCCATGTCCTTAATAATCGCCCAAACCGCCTTCTTTTGCGCGCCCGTCAAAGTAAACGGCAACTCGCTAATCGCTGCCTTCACCTCTTTCTCATCAAACTTAATCTTCGGCGCTTTCTGCTTCTGCAGATCACGTCGACTCTTGGCGTGCAACAACTGGTGCAGCAAAAACTCGTCGAACTTCAATCTATAAATCGCTTTATCCTTCGTCTCCGCCGACTCTGGGAAATGCATTTCCCGCAGCGCCGCACCGAGTGGCTGCAAGCGCAAATCAGTCTTAATATACTCCGGCATCCATTCCGCTACTTCCGGCACGCACACAATCGCCTTCTCCGCGACTAGTCTGCGCGACTTCTGCGTCAACGCTCCGGTCAAGCGGTAAATCGGCACAATTCGTCCCGTATGCTTGGCTGTGGAAGACTTACCAATCACCTCGTATGCCGGATTAACCAACGCCAATCCGTAGCGATCGTCGACCTTGCCAGCCAATGAAACAATCACGCCCGGCTTCAAAACTTTCGTCAAAAAACCCTGGTGAAACCAAGTTGCCTTCATGCTCCCACTGCCGTCCTCCACAATCGCCTCCGTCACCATCATTCGTCGCGACTGACTACTCTTGCGGTTCTCAATCGCGCTAATACGGCCTTGCACCGTCACCTTCATGCCAGCTTGCACTTCCGCAATCTGCAGCACGTTGCTCAAATCATCATACCTAAAAGGAAAATCGTACAGCGCCTGCTCCAAGGTTTGCAGCCCCAAACGCGCAAAATCGCGCGCCTTAACCGACCCCACCCCGCGCACCATGGAAATTTCTTGGCTCAAACAAGCCATAATTTTTTCAACGATTTTTAAAGTCGACCCATTCTACCATAATATGGCCAAAAGTAAAGCTCGACCTTGGCTCGCAGAGGCGAACCACAAGTCGAGCAAAACGACGACGCACTCACCCGGCATACGTAGCCTGCCACGTTGCACGGCTCATAATCAGGCCACGTTCCCGCGAACCAGCCGGCTCGACCATGACCACCAGATCCTGTTCGTGCGCACCCCAGCCCATGACCTCGAACTGACAAGTCGTCAGGTGCCAACCAGCTTGCGGCGCTGGCAAAATATCGCGAACCCGGAAGTGCACCTCTCGTGTCTGCCACAATCCACGAACCGACTCCTCGGACTCACTGGCCTCATCCTCAGGCCCCACCAACCGCACGAACCACGCCGGTGGTACTCGTTTAGGAAATCTGAACTTGAGCGAAAACGCCCGGTTTGGGTCCAACCCATACATCCGGTAATCGCCAAAATCCACTACCTCACAGGCCGCACACTCGACTCGAACCAGTTCTCGATTCATGTTCGCTCCTTGCCGTTAGGCACTTTTACTATAGCATCTAGCAAAGCAGATAGTCGAACCTTGTGGTAAGCTATACTTACCATCTTAAAAGCAACTATTATGAGCTTCACTCCTATCCCCGATCCCAACATTGTCGCCAAGTATACCAGCGAGTGCCCCAAATGCGGCGGCAAGGAAATCTGGACCGGCATCACCGGCTTGCATGTCGATAAAACTTATTACCAAATGACCTGTCAAGAATGCGTCACCGACAGCACCGGCTGGGAATGGCACGCCGCTTGGGATCAGCCAAACAAAAATACCACGGTCTAAACCGTGATATTCATGTGGCGGAGAGGGAGAGATTCGAACTCTCGGAGGCTTTCACCTCGACGGTTTTCAAGACCGTTACCATAAACCACTCGGTCACCTCTCCGTACTTTTACCCCACTTATGGGTCGCCAAAATACTAACCGAAAATCGACTTTTCGTAAAGTGTAGGCTTCTTTCCGACTCGACCATTACAAAAATTCCAGACCGAAGTCTGGAATTTTTTGGCGGAGAGAAGAGGATTCGAACCTCTGGTACCCTTTCAGGTACGCAGGTTTAGCAAACCTGTGCCTTAAGCCACTCGGCCACCTCTCCGTACTCGCGGACGCAACGGCCTGCCGTTCGCGTTCGCGGAAAACTACCTCACGCTCACTCTCGGCGCGTTGGCCGCTCGTCTCGCCTCGCTGACGCTCGGCGGGGGCTCGTAAGTCGCGCTAATGCGCTCCTTAGTGGCTCAGTGAATCGTGAAAGCTCCACAAGGGTAACCGATAAACAAGATGTTTTCAAGGGGCGGTGTGGTATAATGTTAATAGGACTGAGGTTAAGCAAAATATGGCCGATAAAAAAGAGAAAAAAGAGGCGGCAGGGATTGATGCGGGCGCATCAATCATCAGCTGGGAGACCTGGGAGTACCCGCCGGTTGAGCGATCACGTCGGTGGTATGTGATTGCCAGTATTTTAGGCTTAGGTTTATTGCTTTATTCTCTAGTAACAGGGAATTTTGTGTTCGCGGTGATCGTAATTATGTTTGCGGTTATTACCCTAATGCGTGATATTCGTAAGCCTGATCGGGTGGAGATTCATATTACGACCGGTGGCGTCGTTTTTGGCCATGATTATTATCCGTATCAGGACGTGCGTGATTTTTCCATTATCTATAATCCGCCAGATGTTAAGACGTTGTATGTAGCTTTCCATGGAGCATTGGCGCCAACTTTGACCGTGCCTTTGGAAGATATGAACCCAAATGACGTCCGTAAGGCACTTTTGCCATATGCCTTCGAAAACCTCAATAGAGAGCGGGAATACTTGACAGATATGCTCTCCAGGCTGTATAAACTCTGAGCAATTCGTACTTTTTGCACGGATTAAATACGCTTCACAAATGGCTTGGCCATTTGTTACGCGCTCGTAGCTCAGTTGGATAGAGCATCAGCTTGCGGAGCTGAGGGTCGTACGTTCGAGTCGTGCCGGGCGCACCATAAAAATCCCAGCTTTGGCTGGGTTTTTTTGTTATAATCCACAGCTATTTTCCTCGCGCCAACGTCAACCCAAACACCTCCTCAACTCCCGCTGCCTTGAGCGTCCTCGCCCCCGCTGCCATCGTCGCCCCAGTTGTCCACACATCATCCACCAACAAAACCCGCTGTGGACAACTACTGGGGTCAGGGGAGGCAGAAAAAGAAAACGGCGAATCCACCATAGCAGCTAATCGTTCCTCAACACTCCTATCGGCCTGATGCCCCACCGTTCGCCTTTTCTCCAACAACGACATCATCGGCACCCCCGTCAGCTTACTCAGCCACTTCGCTATTTCCTCCGCCTGGTCAAACCCTCGTTCACATTTTCTTTGCTTACTTAATGGTAACGGCACAATCGCTTCAACCTTATTCATACCTAATGTCAAAACAAAAGTCGCCAACTGCGGCGCCAACCTCTTCTTTAAAATCTCCCACGCCGACTGATCATAATTGTACTTCCACGACGTTATTAACTCTCTCGCCACCGGATTCGCATACGGCAACAACGCCCACAGCTTCCTAAGCTCGGACTCCCGCAATTCCTCTTCACTCTCCAGCACTTTCGGTTTCTCCGGATTCCACCCCGCATCACACGCCCCACACAGCAAACTACCCTCGACGCCACAATCAACACAAAACCGCGGAAACACCGCCTCTAGTATTCGTTGCCCCAGATCAACCATACAAAATTCCTGATTCCAGACCTGACCCTCTTACAACCAACTAAAGTCACTAACGAGCCACAAGTCTCCCTGCTTCACCAAAGTCACATTAATATCTTGATACCTCACACTCGTATTCGCTGGCGAATCAAACGACTCTTGGCGCTGTGTTGAAATCTTAAACACTGTCTGCGTGTCAGTCTCACTGACCACCTTACTCGACATCAAGCGCGTCGACACACCATAATATTTGCCACTCGGTTTAGCCTGCGCGTCCTCGAGCAAACTCTTTAACTTACCTTGCAATTCCGTCGTCGTTAAACTGAGCACATCGTCAATATTAGTATAACCTGACTCGGTCGAGTAACTCCCAAACCGCTCCACAAACACCCGAGCCACCGTACTCGCCGCCGCACTGGTCGCTACCACTGGCGTAGTCGTTCCAGTCGTACTTGATGTCTTAGTCGACGTCGTAATAGCAGCTTTATCTGTCTTAGTCGATGCTGTCGGCGCCTGCACTCGATTAAACCACAGCACTAACAGCACCACGAGCGCGATGATGATAACAACTGCGATAATTATTTCCGTTCTTCTTTGCATATAATTTACTTAAACTTTAGAACTTACTCAGTTGAGACTAGTTTGAGTGCGGAGCAAGCCAAGCTCTTGAAGCTTAGTTAGTGCTAAGATGAAAGAGTTGGCGCAGCGACAAGCTCAAAATAGGCCAACTGAGTAAGTTCTAATCGCCGCCTCCCAACGACTTCTCAAACTGCTTCTTCGCCTGTTCCTGCTCCAACAACTGCTGCGGATTCGTTGTAATCAACTGATCCTCAGTATAGCTCGCTACCACCTTAATCGCTGCGTGCTTTTGCCCAGCAAAGAAAATACCTTCACCAACGGCACTCTCGAGCAGCAAATATTTTTCACTATCCGTCAGGTTAAACGTCTTCTGAATCAAGTCAATCGCCGCTGGTGACTGCTTCAACAACATCTGCATTGAGCTATTGGTCACAATCGCTTGTCCATAAACACTGGTCAAGAAGTCGTTGACGTCTTGGGTAATTGTCGTCACACCCAAGAAATATTTACGCGCCCGCTTAACCAGCGCGAAAATAAACTTGGCGCTATCTTCATTCTGCATCAACCACCACGCCTCGTCGATTACTAGAATGCGCTTCTTGCGTTCACTCCGCACCACATTCCAAATGTAGTTAACGATGGTATAAATCGCCATCGGTCGCAACTCGTCTTCCAAATCACGCACTGAAAACACCACCAACTGATTGCGCATCTCCACCGTCGTCAAACTATTTAACAAACCAGCAAACGTACCAGCCGTAAACTTCTGTAACCGCGCCACCAAATCCGTCCCACCCTGCATGCCATTCAACACGTCCTGCAAATCTTGCAAAACAGGGTACTCAACGCCCGTAAAATTCGCTAAATCTGGCGTAATATCTTTCTTGGCGTAAGTTTCCAAGAGTGCCCGGTCAAGCAACGAATCCTCTTCCGGACTAAACCCAAGCTGGCTCTTCTCGCCCCGCGGCGTCCCAATCATGATCCGCAACAAGCCCTTAATCGTAATGACCGCGCTCCTGAGCACGTCCTCACTACTCGTTTCATCACCCTTACTCCGCGGCAAATCAAACGGGTTAATCTTAGCGTCAGACGCCAAACTCACGTTGACATAAGTTCCACCAACCGCCTCGCTCAAATGTCGGTATTCCATTTCTGGGTCGATAACAATCACGTCTGTCCCCATCATCAAGGCTCGCAGAATCTCAAGCTTCACCGTATAAGATTTACCCGCACCAGAGGTTGCAAACACCAACGCATTAGCATTCTGTAAACTAAACCGATCAAACAAAATCAAGGAATTATTATGCCGGTTAATGCCGTACAAAATCCCGTTATCACTACTCAAATCACTCGACGTAAACGGGAAGGACGACGCAATCGGTGACGTATTCATGTTAAAACTAATCATCAACTCGTCATTACCGAGCGGCATCGTGCTGTTAAAGCCTTGCTCCGCCTGGTAAAATCCGCGCTTACTCGAAATCAACTTAGTCCCAAAAATACTCTCAATCTGCTCACTCCGTTTATCCAATTCTTCTTTACTCTTAGCGTACAAAGTCACATAAAAAGCGAACTGAAAGAAGTGCTCAATACCCTGCGTCAAATCATCGCGCAACTGCTCAATATCGCGCAACGCCGTCTCACGAATCGGATCACGCGCCGCACCTTTATCATTATCAGAAATAATTTGCGCGGAAAGAACACCCACCTTATTCTTCAACTGCTTCAAAATAATCTCCGGCTTCACTGGGTAAAAAAACATCCCGATATCAATCGTGCTGTTATAATTGATAATCGGCGTTCCCCAACCAATACCCACGTAACGCGGATACATGGTCACGAACAACGTCCGCACATAAGTGTCGCCCAACAACAAATAGTTAGGGAAAATCTGATACGCCGCCGGTGCCACCAAGTCACGAATCGACACCACGCCCCGCCGATAAGTTCGCTCTTCCTCCAGCGTCACCCGTTCTTGCTGTGCTGCTAGCTCTTTAGGCGACAAAACTCGCTGCACTCTCGGTGCGGCTGTCGTAGTCTTGCTTTGCTGCAGTTTTTCAACATCAAATGCCATACCTAAAAATTAGTTTCTATCCTCAGTTTATTCACATCCGTCATTTTCTGGCTCTCCGCCACGTCTGGATTATAAACAGAATAGTAGAGCTCAATCAGTCCCTGCGTATCCAGCATCGCACTCTGCAGGCCCATACTACCCAACCCCGACGCCACATTACTCGTACGTTGCATCAGCCTATCACGCCGCTCTCTAAACACTTTCTCGTTCAACTTAACCACAGAAGCTGGCGCCAAAGCCGTACTCACCTTACTCATGAAACTTTGCTTCTTATCCTGCAATGGATCAAAGGGAATCACCACAAAAAACCGCTTCTGCATGATCTCACCCAACTCCACCAACTCCGAAATAAAAGATGTATAGTCGCGAATTTGCGATTTCAATAACTCATTGGCAATCGTATCTTCCTGCTCTTTCAAACGCTGCAAATAGCCATCCACGTTCATCCGTCGCGACTGAATCACAATCTGTATCGGATGCTCCAAACTATTCAAAAACTGCATGTAACCCTGAATTACCGCCTGCTGCTCATCCTCACTCTTCAAAGCAAAGTTCAAGCTCGACACCATCAAGACCGTCCGCAACGTCCCATCTTTCAGCACCACCACGTCCTCCCGAATCTCAGCAATATCCAAATAACGCTGCGTTGGTGGCCCTGCTTTTGGTTTAGCTAATTTATTAGTCGTAGCCATATATCATTTTAGTCATTGCGAGCGTCAGCGAAGCAATCTTCTTTACTCAGTTCTCAGGATTGTAACTCCCACCCGTATTCACTACCAGTGTCAGCTCAGATAGTCGACCCTTCTCAATCGGACTCTTAACTGCTGGCGGTGGTGGTGGCGCAACCTCTACCGGCTTCAAAAAAATCCGAATATCCGCGTCACTCAACGTTTTATCCCACACCCGCAAACTAGGCTTACGCATGGTCTGCACCACGTTCAAAATAATATAATGAAATGGCTGGCCATTAACCTTAAAAAAGGCAAAAATAGCTCCTAAAGCCAACACCGGCAGGCCGACGATCAACTGCAAAGCTAAACTCAAGAAAACGCGATACAAAATAAACTCAATCAACAAAATCGCTAAAAAAATTATAAACTGCCGCGCCGTAACTGGCCCGATGATCTTCGCCTCGACGTCGAGGAACTGCGGCACCACAAATTGATTGCGTCCAGCCATGAGGCGATTATATCACGTCCCGTCTATGCGAGGTAGATGAAAGTCGTTTAGAGCGGACGCAGTCAACGAAGACGAGTAGCTGTCGGGTAGCTCCTGCGCCAAGCGAAAGTCGGCCCTGTAACGGCGCCCGAGTCAGACGAGGTGAGACGGCCGTTACGGTTGACGACTTGCAGCGCGAAGCAGGACTACCCGATAGCCACGAGGCGAGTCTAGGGCTGACGATAGCATTAAAATCGCATTCTGGAATTTAACGATCCAATCGCCTTCATCTCCGCCGGACTCAAACTTTCCTCCCCCTTATTACGCCGCTTACTCGCCACCTCAGCCAACGCCACCCCCGCCTGCAATGCCTCGCCCGCCATGGCCACATAAAGCTTACACACCGGACTCACACGCCAAGCCTGAATCCCCTTAATCCTTTCTTCGTACGACGTTGTCTGCAACGCCAACAACAAATCCTCAATCTTCTGCACCGCCTCCGCTGGATCACTCGACAATCGCCTAAAATCAGCCGGCATCATCGTCCCCAGCTCATCCACCGGTCCCACCAGCTTCGACTTAAACTTAACGTCACTCATCACCGGCTGCTCACCCGGCAACTGTGGCGGCACACTGCCAAGCGTTAACATCGCCTTAGCCGGCATTGGCTTAGCTGCCTCCTGCGCCACCTCAATCTTGGCCTGGTCTATCTTCGCCGCCTGTCCCGCAACCTCATCATCCTTACTCCTCGCCGCACTAACTCGCGCCTCCGGGAGCACCGGCACAATCGGTGCCTTAGGCAACGTCTTCGTCACCTCCGCAAACCGCTGATCCATCACCTCACTCGCCGTCGGCCTAACATCAATTTCAGTCTTCGGCACTTCAACCTTAGCCATCTGCGAACTCAAACTCGACCGATGATACATGGCCACACCCTCATTAATGGCCTTCGCCATCTTATCGACCGAACCATCATCCAACTTAAAATCATTAATAAGAACTCCCCTCGTCTGCATCTCATCTCTTACCCCTCGAATCATTTTTTCGGCTAGTCCAGCAAAATCCTTCTTCGCCATTCTCTTCTCCTGCAACAACGTCGACGCAGCACTAACTGCCAAATCGATAGCCGCCTTAAGCTTCTCACCCCCCCCCACATCCGTAATATCTTTCTTGGCAATCTCTTTGGCCTGCGCCACAATATCACCCTTATCCTCATCCACCACAAACTTCGGCACGGCAATCCTAATCGGCGTCGTCGTCGACACCTCACTCGTCGGCACAATCTCTAGCATCGTACTCTTCACCTCCTCGACTTTCTTCTCCTCGATTACTGGAGCCTCGACCACCGGCTCCACAACCTCTTCTACTGGCCGAACCTCCTGGCTAACATCGTTTACTCCACCAACGCTCAGCGTTGGGCGCGAATCATCCATCGAGCTGAGCTCGACCGGCTGAGCCTCCTCGCTATCCTCTTCTTGAAACGTCTCGTCATGGCTATCATCGACGAATTCAATAAGATCTTTAGCATCATCAATACTCTCCATCAAAGTCTTCGCTTGCTCTAACGCCAAACCGAGCCCACCAATATTCACCGGCCGAGCAAAAAACGTCATGGTCGCATCCCGTGTCTTCTCCCCGGCCACATAACTCTTCGCCAAAAACGCCAAACGCTTGATATGCACTGGACTGAGCGTCAACTCTAAATTCTCCGTCAAATTCCCAGCAAACCTATCCGCCGTAATCTTCTCTTTCCCCACCCTCTCCGCCGAATAATCACTCACCTTCCCTCCCCACTTCTCAATCTGTGCACCAACCCCTGGAAAGTAATTCTCGAGCGGCAGTAACCTAATCCCGGCAACATCACAAGCTATCTTCACCGACGTCGCCTCATCCACCCCAAACGCCTCCGCAATCATCTCCGGCATGTGCCCTAACTCAATCTCTCCATCCAGCACCGCCCTGGTCAAAGTTAAGTACTCAATAGCACGATCAACTGATAGCTTATATTTATCCTGCAAATCCTCAAGCTTGCCCAAAATTTTCCCATCAATGAGAAATTGTCCAACAATCGGAATGTCCCTAATGCTTCCCCCTACCATAAATTAATTTAACTCAATTCATCAAAGAGAGCATTAATATCCCGCTTCTTATCTCGCAAATTATTAGGTAATCCCCCTGGCTGCAAAGCAGCTCTCCTAGCTACTTGTTCTATACAATTACGCATAATATTAACCGACCTCAACATCTTCTTATATTCGTCAGATTCTCTTGACAGGTGCTTTTTATTAGCTTTAATTTGAGACATGACACCCTGAGAAACAGCTCGCTCAATCGCTTCTTGTAATTGATCATCCCCAGCTGCGGCAGTGGCAAAAGTACTCAACACTGCAGGATCAGCCTTAACGATATCACGCAACGCCTCGCGCTCTTCACCTGGATGAGAGCCATTAAACACTAACCCGACTTGAGTTGGTTCATTACGATTCACCAGGAACCTTGCCGCGATCGCCTTCTTGCGGTCGTTAATAACAGTATTTTCGTTATTGATGTAGCTGTTGATATGCATGTCAAACTGGTCTCGTGCAGCCGGATCCATTTCATTACTTTCTAAAGTCAAATCCTTACCAGAGAAGGCAATGCCACGGGCCAATACCTGACCAACCGGCATCGGTTCCGTATGCTTAGCCGTACCAGTTCCAACTTCATGCGTAACGGTCGTACTATTGCCAGCAAAATCTTCTGGCCTCAAAGCACCTGGCGCACCATGCTCCAAAGGAATAGAGCTGCCAGACACCGCTACCTGAACGTCTTCCCTACTATCAATCGCTAAAGCTTTACCTCTAACCGGCCCATCATATCTCTCATCAGGCAAAGCCGCTGAAGGATTTGGCTTACCGCTAACGGCCGCCTTCGCCTTCTCACCATAATTACCGGCCCGAATTTCATCGAGTTTACTAATAACGTGACCCTCCTTATCTTCCTTCTCAATACTATTCAAAATAGAACGAATACCCTCATCCTTAAGCGCCTCATCACCAATGTTACGAATATTAGTTTTCTCCGCCTCAATATGACCCTTTTGTCGCTTTATCGCACTGTCCCCCTCAAGAGCACCAAGCAAGTGAACAAACTTCGTCTTGGTATCGTGAAAAGCTTGGCCGCCGCCATCAGGACCGAGCAAATGTCCATCATGGCTCTCAGCGGTAGCAATAGATTTACGCATTGCTTCTTGAAATTTAGCATCATCATTTAAAGCAATCTCCAGCTTCCCTTGAACACTCTTATCAGTCACCAAGCGCTTGATTGCCGCACCTTGCGAATCCTTACTCGACAACAACGCGCTCCCTCTACCCTCAGACGCCAAAGTTAACTCTGAAACAAGACGCTCCGTACTCCAATTCTTTACACGCTCTTCGGAATTATGTTGCGCCTCATGCTGCATATCAGTTCCGACTCCTTGCACTGCACTTCCAGCAATCGAGAATCCCTTACCAACAGTTGCCCCAAAAATATGACCCAATCCAGGCATAGCCTTCGGCGCCGCACTCCTGATTCCTTGTCCTACGTTCAGCATCTGCTTACCAACCTCACCCATAAACGACTTGTCGCCAGCCAACGGACTCGCCAAACGCCTATCCAACTGCCGTCCAAACTGCTGCGCTGGCATACGGAGCGCACCCTTAACAATGCGCATGCCCATGCCTTCGTTAATAAACTGCGAAGCCACGCCCCCAAGCGACCCAGCCGCCTGCGCCGCCTGCTGCATACCCACCACCAACAACACCAAGCCCAAGAACAAGCCGGTCAACTGGGTCATGTCAAAACTCTTCAGCACCAAGCCTGGCGTCGTTTCTGTTGTTCCTCCAGTCGGAAAGTTCTCGCTGGCCACAATGTCACCACTACTCGCCGCCGCCAATGCCAGCCACAAGAAGAAGGTGAGCATCGGGCCCAAAATAATCGCCGAACTAAACTTCTTCCACCATTCCCCATAAGCGCTGCCCGCTTGCCCAAGCACATCCTTAATACCGCCCATGAAGAACGCCGCCGGCGACATGATAATCAACACCCACAAGACCACAATGCGGTAAATAAACACCGCCACCATCAAACCAATGACCGCCAACACCGCCAACAGCAAGGCCAACTGAATATAAGCGCTAGCCAACAACTGCGGCGCCAACAAAGCGTCACCACTTAACTTAGAAAACGAACCAATTACCGTCAATTTTAATAACTGCGCAAAATTACCCGCGCCCACATCTAAAATCGCATTCACGAATTGAAACATCACTACGTTACCGACGTCAAGCAACAACCCACAAATCGTGCGGCTAAAATTAACCGCAATCACATAAATAAACAAGCGCGGAATCTGCTGTTCCCAGTTGGCCTTGGGGCTGCCAACAATCGTCATCACTGCAATCACGAGCAAAATAACAACCACGAACATGTTCACCACGTCACGCACCAAACTCCAACCCAAACCAATAATCCGACTCGTCGCAAAGCCGTCGTAATTGAGAATCGGAATCAAAATCAACTTAATCAGGGTCAAAATCATCCAACCTACGCCACTAGCCAAATAGTTGACGATACCCGCCAAACTAAGAACCAAAAAGTTAAATGGCTCAGTTATCAACCCAGTCACAGTCGGCTCACCTGACGTCGCAGCAGCTTTAGTATCCGCTGTTGCCGCCTTCGCCTGTGCCGCAGCAGCTGTCGTATTCGCTGCAGCCGCCCCAGTCGAGTCCGTGACCGGTACCGTCGCACCTGACTGGTCATGCAGAGCTGCATTATACTGACTAAAAGTCTCTGGTATTGGATCCACCACTAACACCGAGTCACCAGCTCGCACCATCATCGGCACCGCAATCATGCTCAAAACAAACAACGGAAGAACAATCTTCCCGGCCACTTTTGCCAGCCTCGTAAGATATCGCATAGTTGTCACCAGTATATCACAGCTAGCAACTCTCAGCCTGACGTTTTGCACAGCTTCAACCAATAGCCAGCATCACCATTATTATCCGTCATTACAAATTAGTTTTGTCATTGCGAGCATAGCGAAGCAATCTACGTTGATAAAGAAAATGGGGTTCGTTGCAATGCGCAGCAACGAACCCCATCGAGAAGAAACTCTAGTTCGGCACGGTCACCGTCAGCCCACAGCCATCGCTGCTCGGGTCAGCGGTCGCCACCACAGGGAGGACTTGCCCCTCCCACACCGCACTCGGCGTGCCCTGGACGGTGCCGCTCGGAAACGGCGCCAAGCACGACCAGCTGGTGTTGCCACCAACCACGTATTCGACCGAGAACCGCAGGCTGTCGCCAGCCTTGGCGTTGACGAACACATCGGTCAGCGTCGTGGCATTCTGCACCTCGCCGTACGTCTTCCAGCCCTGGGCCACACCACCCGACGAATACTCGCCCGACAGCGTGATCCGACTGGCAGTCGCGAGCCCCGGCGTGTTCCAGCTGACGCTCAGGCTGTCATTTGCCGCCACCTCACCGGTGTCAGTGCTCTGGGGCACATAGCCCGTGTCAAGGTTAACCCCGCTGTCGACGCCACCAGTGCCGCCTTCATCGTAGGTGCCTTCCTCAGTACTCGGTCCGCCGCAAGTCTGGGCGTCAGCGCTGGTGATGCAGTAGGTGTTGGTCCCGCAGTCACCGACTCGGCTCATGACGCTGGTCACCGTTCCAGGGTCAACCTCGCTGACCTCGCGGCTCCCGAAACCCATGAGCAGGTACGTGTCCCAGCTCTGGATCGGTTCGGCCACCCCGTCCGCGATGACGTAGACGGTGCTGCTGTCCGTTTCCGAGATCAGGCTCCCGTCACGGAACAAGGCGTAACCGTTATCCGGCCAGTCGGTCAGATCGCCGTCCATGGGCTTGGTCGCCAGGTCGTCATAGGTGCTGGCCACCACGCCCCAGCTCTTGAGGACCGCCTGCCAACCCGTGCTCTTGACCCGCAAGCGCTGCCGTTCGGTCCCGCCCTGCGTGTCGAGCAACAGCCAGACCGTACCCGACTGGTAGACCGCCTGCACCTCGTACGCCCCGCCGATGTCCTCGCCCCAGCCGTAGCAGTCCTGCTCGCCCTGGTCGATCAAAGCCACGTCCTGGAAGCTGTAGTTGCGGCTCCAGAACGCGTCCTCGTCCTGCACGTAGCGCAGTTGGCCGCCATCCACCAGGTACACCTGGGCGTTGCTTGGCGTCTTGACCAAACTCCCGTCAGGGTGCCAGCGGTTGACCTGATTCAGGGACTGATAGATATCCCCGGTCGTCAGCTCGCAGTACATGTCGCCGGTCAGCTCCGTCAGCTCTTCCCCCAAGGTATCGTCCTTGAAGTTGAACTCGAGCCCTTCCACCGACGTGCCCTTGACCGCGTCCTCCGTCGCGTCACCCTCGTGCCGCCCGATGTGCACGTGGTCGCCACTGCTGGCGCCGGTCGTTCCCTCGTAGCCGAGGATCTGTCCCTGCGCCACCTCACTCCCGTCGGCCACGAAGATCTCCTTCATGTGCCCCAGCACGATGTACGTGCCATCGCTGAGGTCGAGGTTGATGTGGTTGCCGAAGTTGTGCGTCGGGTCGCTCGTGTGCACGTGCACCGTGCCGTCGGTCGGCGCGTAGACGATGTCGTCGACGTCATTCGGCGTGTCGAAGTCCACGTCGTAGTAGGTGCTGGTGTAGTGATGCGAGTACACCCCGTCGACCCCCTGCGTGCAACGGCTCTGATAGCCATAGGCAAATGGCATCGCGATCGTCACCGCATCCTCACCGCCACCCGTGCCGACGTTCTGCCCGGGGTAAAAGCCCCCGCAACCCGTCGTCAACGCACACGCCGCCAACACCAAGGAAACACCGAACCAGAAATACAAGGAACGCATGATACTCTCCACTGAGATGGCCAACCGGAATTGGTCAACACATCCCGGTGGCTTTAGGAGTGTCCTCCGTAGCTCGACGAGCGAAGGAGGAACAGCCTGCGGGTGGTGTGACTAACTTCGATTTTGATCTCAACGACCAGAGGCGACGAGGGTTAGGAAGAACTACTCCCCAGTTGTCCGCCTAACCCCGAGACACCCTATCCGTGACAACGTCCTGCCTCTGTGTCGTCCCACCACCCTCATATGCCGAGCGGCCGCGACTCTGAATCTAAGACGTATGTGATAGCTAGCTGTCTCCCTCTGTCGACGTCGTGCTTAAACTGTAGCCCGCCGTTTAATCGACGCCAACTAAAAAATGACCCTCTCGAGCCATTTTCCGTCGACGCTGTCCGACAGCTTTTGTGCTTCTCTAACTTTCTTCCCGCCTTCTCTGGCCTTATCCTGTCGACACTCGCCGGCAAATCAGGTGGATAACTCTCTTCGTCATTACGAACTCAACGAAGCAATCTTCATATCAAATAAATCAACTTGAACGCCGTCCTTCGACGAACTAATCTCCTTGCTCGTAATTACCAAATTCGTCATCTCGATACCCTTACAGCTCCAATGAATACTATTCTTACTACTATCAACATCTTCTATCACCACTACCTGCCGCAAAATAATATCCTGACCATTAACCAATATTTTCTGCCCTGTTCGCAGTGCCCTAAATCTTTCCCAGTCCTCCACAGACACTGGCAATTTAGCCATTAAACTCATAAAATCAAAGCTTTTTAATTCAACCAACTCACCATTCCCCCTCCGTTCACTGTCTGGATATTCTTTCTTCTTCAATTCTCCATTAATCAACCAAATCAATACATTCCTATAATAAATCTGCATCCACAGACTAGGACTCTGCCCATCAGCCAGTGGCTCATCCACAATCTGCAAACCACTAATAGTCTCTAAAACCCCATCAACTACAACCGTATCACCGACTCTCAGCTTAAAAAATCGATCTTGTTCATCTAGCGTTAACTTTAAAGGCCTGAGCATATCCTCAATTAAAAAAACAACTGATTGCTTTAATTAGTTTAAAATTAAACAGCCTGTAATTTCTTACTTCGCTCCACTACCTCTTGTTGATCCTTATTAGCCTGATGAGCTACACTAGTAAAAATACGTATCTTTTCTTCATCGGTAGCATGCAATAAAAAATCCGATAAACCATCGTTTTTACTAGGATCATTAACTTGTTTTCTCCAAAAAAATGGTAATTTCACAGTATTTTCATTAACTGTTCTTTAGTATAGGCCGCCGGCAGATAGACGTCTAGTCCTGGATCAATCGGACTCATAAGATTAATCGACTCAACTGCATTCGTTATATAATTCTTCTGAATAAGAAAAATTGTTATTTTATCACCGAATGCTTTATGAATTCTATCGACAGTTTCGCGTGCTAATACAAATTTATCAATAAAATCATCTTTTGGTATATTTCTCCCTTCTACTTTTTCACGAGCCAAAGTAAATTGCCAAGCAATCTCAGGCTGTTGATAAATATAAAAAATAAAAACCTCTCGCTTTCGTTTTAGCGACCGATTAATATTTTCTACCGCTTTCTCGTAATTCGCCAGCGTACCATCAATAACCACCGACTGCTTATTGACCAATGTCCTCTCGTACATTTCTCTAAGTAAAATAGAAACCGCGCCCTGCACCTCGGCCGAATTGCTACCTGTATAACCAGGAATTTCTGAACGTAATTCGTCACTATCAATACGAATCGGCCTATGTTTCGGGTTAAGTGTCATTGCTAAAACAGCATTTTTTGAATACTCAGTCTTACCAGCTCCTGGCGACCCGGCCATAAATACAGTCACTGGAGAGTCACTTGGCGGATAAATTACTGGATCGGTCAACCTGCGAGAAATCTCAATTTTATGCAATTTTGCATAGGCAATAGCAGCAACAGCTAAAGACATAGGCATTTCTCCCATTAAAAAACTACTAAATCATACCATAAATTTAATTTTTACCTAGTTAGTAATATTCAAATTTTGATTTAATATTAGCCCCAAAACCCCTAAAATTTTTATCTACATCATTGACAAAAACCCATTTTTACGCTACGGTTAGCGCACGAGATCAGCTCGTCAATTCACGTCAACTCACCCCCCCCACGGAGCACACCATGCGCAACTTCACGAACCTGTTCCTTTCCCTCGGCCTCACCCTGTCCCTGTCCGCCTGCGGCAACCCCGCTGACGACAGCAACACCCAGGTGACCACGGACGACACCTCCGCCTGCCAGGACGGCGCCAAGTGCGTCGACGACACCGGCGATCCGCCTCAAGGCAGCGCCAGCGTCATGCTGGACGTCTACCAGTTGGCGGACATCATCAGCCTGCCCATCACGTTGACCGGCCAGGACGTCTTCACCCTCACCTCCCACGAGGCGGCTGAAGTCCCTGCCCCGGACGACTACGTAGCCAGCGTCGGTGACGACAGCCTGTCCGGCCAGTTCGGCTTCCCCGTCTACCTGGACGAAAACGGTCTCTACTGGGCCGCCACGCCGCTCGACCTCGGCACCGTCGCCGACGGCAGCACCGTGGCCGACAGCTTGGACCTGTTCGAGCTCTTCGAGCCCGGCCAGTACAGCTGCACCCACAGCTGGTGGGACTACAGCGCCGACGCCCCGGACCACAAGGGCACCCAGCGTGGCAAGGATGTGGCCCTGCAAGACCAGCAGATCTCCGTCGACCAGGACGGCATCGTGCAGGCCGAGCACGGCTCCACCAGCCTCGACGTGACCAACGACAACGGTGACGACGTCTACGTGGTCGGCAACGGCCTGGCTATCCAGGACGACAACGGCTACGCCATCGTCCTCAACTCCAGCCTCAGCCCAGACGGCTTCTGGCTGTCGGTCGAGAACAGCGCCGTTCCGATCGTCGATGATATCACCTGTCAGCTGTGACCTGTCTTCCTGAACAAGACCAGGAGTCAACCCTCAATTCGTGGAGAGCGGATTGAGGGTTTTCCTATTCAGCGCAAAAACTGCCAAACACTTAATAAATA
>CAITFQ010000079.1 GCA_903891735.1 Candidatus Uhrbacteria bacterium
GCCCTGTTCCTCGACGGACTCCTTCGCGCTCCACCTCGGGCGCTGCCTGCTGGCCAACGACCAGCCACTAGTCGCCGTCTTCCTCTTCGGCAACCTGGGCCAACTCGGTTCGATCGTCCAGGTCATCCATACCGTCTGCGGCTTCGAGACCCACCATCCCAACCGTCTGGTGGTCATCGCCGGCTACGAGTCGGACGAGGCCCTGCAGCTGCTGCAGCCGCAACTGCCGCATTCGGTCATCCACCTCGATCTCGACATCCCCCGCGAGGATCGCCTGGCCAACCTGCAGCGCGTCATCGGCGACGAGCTCTACCGCAGTCGTCCGCCCCGCCCCCGTTTCAACCCCCACCCTCATCACCGTCTCTTGCGCGACGTCCTCAGCTACTCAGCCTGACTTTGCCATCCTTGAACGACCGCCGCCTCCGGGCCCGGTCGTTCTCGCTTTTATCTACATTTTTGGGCAACAAAAAAACCTCAGCCGAAGCTGAAGTTCTTTTGGTCGGGCCAGAGGGACTTGAACCCTCGGCCTCCTGGTCCCAAACCAGGCGCGCTACCAACTGCGCTATAGCCCGAAATTTACTGCTTTGTTAACCCTCTGGTGCCTGGGGTCAGGATCGAACTGACGACACAGGGTTCTTCAGACCCTTGCTCTACCACTGAGCTACCCAGGCTTATCCTTCTGGTGGGTGTGGATGGACTCGAACCATCGACCTTCTCCTTATCAGAGAGACGCTCTAACCAGCTGAGCTACACACCCAAATTGTATCTCTAAGCGGGGTAATAATAGACTGTCGGCCTCATTTCGTCAATAATCGCCACGTTCTCGGAATTATTGATGATTATCGATTTTAGCCACCACCAATTCACCATTATCGAAATAACAAATAGCCCTAAACTGCTTGTTAATCCTGAAATACCAAGTATTTGAGTGCTGCGGCTCCAGTTCTTTAAAGAAGACACTTTTCGTGTCGCCGGCCAACAGGTAATTCTTAGCTTTGACGTACTGATTCTTCAAACCTCGTGCCTCCAAGTAGGGGAGTATGTGCTTCTTTTCGATAATGCCATTAATCCTCTGCACACTACTGGATATTGATAAACTCACTTCGTGGCGTCTTTTTGGACTCTTCAATCGCCTCGCGAATTTCATCCGTAATCTCATCTTCCCTCAACTCGTGAAAATCGAGCGCTGCAAAAGCTCTATCCTGTCGCCAATTTTTCACTGTCTGCACTAAATCACGCAACAAATCAAATAGATTCGGTGCTGACGTCGACGTCCGCGGCAATTCCTTAACTGCAGTGTTCATATAATCGATGATAGCAAAAATCGTTTCTAACGCCAAGAGTCAACGTGTTACTCTTGATTAATGATGAAATCACCCGCCCTGGCGCCTTTGCCCCACACATCCGCCTCAAACCCGGCCGAGAACTGGAGCATCTTAGCCTTTATCTTGGGGTTCTCAATCTTCTCAATCAGCGCCTTTACGTGATTAGCATAAAAATCCGGCCGGTGGCTGCTCTTGCTGCCAATATGATCCAGGAAAAACTGGCACTCCATCATGTCGGCAAACTTCACAATCACCCCCTCCGCCGTGTCTTTATTCTCGGCCATCTCATAAATCGCCGTCATCTTAGCCTTCACTTTAGGCGTCAAAAACGACGCCAGAAACCCAAAGTTAATGGCCTCGAGCGCCCGGGCATGAATCTTCATCTCCGGCTTCTTCCTCGACAGGGGAGCGGACAAATCCCCACCAAACAACTCACCCAAATCATGCAGCATGCACATCTTCATCACCGCCTCCGTATCCACCAACTGCTCATCCTCATTTATGTGCTCACAAAGCAACCACCCAATCATGGCTACCAAATAATGATGCTCAGCCAAGTTGGAGGTCTCATGCGCCCTCACCCCACTCAAAAAGTACCCATACTGCGGCTGCTCCCGAGTAATCTGCAGCACCGCCAGCAATTTCGCTAAGTCTTTCATATGAGGGGAGTGTAGCACGCTCTACCGCGATTTCAACACTCAGTGTAATATATGGCCATATGATGGAATCATTTAAACGGTTTGGCAAAATGATGGGCTTAGGTGCTGGTTTAGCTGCCGGCTCACCAGAGATGGCTATGGCGCAAGATCCCAACAGCACGCCAGATCACCATGAAGTTTATTCTGCGACAACCGATTGGAGTAAAATCGGTAGCGATGCAGAAACGCAGTTGAAGTCAGCTAAGAGTGCGGACGAGGCTCGTGGCATTGTTTTCCACGCCTATAAACTTCTGCAGAAAGACTTTTACTTCCCTGAAGGAGTCGATCCAACTAGCCCAAAAGTTCGTTCAGAAGCAGAAGCACAGCAGATTGTCGCCGCTACCGACAAAATCGAGGCTCTAATGAAAACTGTTGACGCTAAGTATGCACTTGGCGAACAGAACGAAACAGACTCTGCTAATGTTAAAGATCAATTGGCGGATATTCGCCTCAAGGCCAATCGATCAGCCAGCCCCTTGTTTCAACAGCAGGTCGAGTCCCTCAAATAATCAAATCCAACACCCAGAACGCGTCGGCCAGGCGCGTTTTGTTAACCCTTAGGGTTGTGCTAGGATTGCTGCATTATGCTCCCCCTCCGCGAAATCCTGGATACAGCGCAAACGGGGACGCCCAAATACCAGGCCCAGCCGGGGCTGAGCCGCGACGTCGTGGTCGAAATCTCCCGTCAAAAAGAGGAGCCTAGCTGGTTGCTCGACAAACGCCTCGCCGCCCTCGAGCTTTTCTTGAAGACGCCACTCCCTACTTGGGGCCCCGATCTTTCCATCATCGATTTCGACGCTCTCGTCTATTACTCTCGCCCCGCTTCTGCCGAGCAAAAGAGTTGGGACGACGTGCCAGCCGAAATCCGCAGCACTTTCGACAAACTCGGTATCCCGCAAGCCGAGCAAGAACTGCTGGGCGGCGTCGGCGCGCAATACGACAGCGACGTCATCTATCACAATCTCAAAGCCGAGTGGGGGCAAAAAGGCGTTATTTTCGAAAACATGGACGCCGCCGTCAAGCTCTACCCCGATCTCGTCGCCAAATACTTCATGAGCCAGTGCGTTCCAATACACGACCACAAATTCGCCATGCTCCACGCCGCTGTCTGGAGCGGTGGCACCTTCATCTACGTACCGCCGGGCGTCAAAGTGACTATTCCGTTGCAAGCCTATTTCCGTATGAACGCCAAGCACGGCGGGCAATTTGAGCACACCCTCATCGTCGTCGACGAAGGCGCCGAACTGCACTACATCGAAGGCTGCTCCGCCCCCCGCTTTACCGTCCAATCCCTGCACGCCGGATGTGTGGAAATCTTCGTCGCCAAGCACGCCCGCATGCGCTACTCCTCCATAGAGAATTGGAGCAAAAACACTTTTAACTTGAACACCAAACGCGCTTTAGTCGACGCTCACGGCGTCATGGAATGGGTCAACGGCAACTTCGGCTCTGGGCTAACCATGCTCTACCCAGCTAGCATTCTTCGCGGCATTGGCGCCCGCAGCGACTTCCTCGGTGTAGCCTTCGCTGGAGCCGACCAAGTCCAAGACACCGGCGCCAAAATGATCCACGTCGCCCCTAACACCTCGTCGACCATCAGGTCGAAAAGTGTCAGCAAAGACGGCGGCAAAAGCATCTACCGCGGCTTCGTCAGGCTGACTCCCGGTGCCACGGGCAGCACCTCGAGCATCATCTGCGACGCCTTACTTCTTGATGCCAAATCAAGTACCAACACATTACCAACGATGAAAATCGAATCACCAACCAGCACCGTCGCCCACGAAGCCTCGACCGGTCGCATCGGTGACGCCGAACTATTCTACCTCGCCTCTCGCGGCCTCGACGCGGACTCTGCCCGCCGTCTAATCGTTAACGGTTTCCTCGAACCCATCGTCCGCGAACTGCCCCTCGAGTACGCTATCGAACTGAATCGCTTAATCGATTTGGAAATGGCGGGGAGCGTCACCTGAGCCTTGTAGGAGTGAGTAGCTGTCGGGTGGTCGTGCGCCAAGCTAGCGTCGGCCCTGTAACGGCGCCCGAGTCAGACGAGGTGAGACGGCCGTTACGGTTGACGA
>CAITFQ010000080.1 GCA_903891735.1 Candidatus Uhrbacteria bacterium
AAAAACTCATTAAAGAACATGAACACCACGACCACCAGCACAATCGGCCAAGTCACCGCAAAAGATCCACTAAACCAGTAGAACAGCAGGGAAGTACTAAGCAATCCACCAACCGCGAACTGATGCGCGAACGGTGCTACCAGCAACAATCGGCGGGTTATTTTTTTCTCACTGGCCAATGGATAATTCATGATCAACAGTGACCCCGTCGACACCAACACGTACACCCCCAAAATAATAAACTTCTCGCGAATGTCGAGCGTGGTGTACTGCAACACATCCCCACTCAAACCACCGAGCAACATGAGTGGAATGGTCCACTTCTCGTACTTCTTAGCAAAAGCGTGGACGCGCTGGTACGTCTTACTTTCTTTTATTCTCTGCGGGATCATATTTACTCGCAGTATAGCACAACCCGCTAGAATTTTTGTAGGACAATTCCTCGACCGGCAAAGTATTTAGCGAACTCGATTGTGGTCATTGTATGCTGGCGCTGACTGTCGTTGCTCACAAAGCCCGACGGATTATTGATCGTCAACGTCGACGCTGTGCGATCATAACCAGTTACCAACACTAAGTGTCCACCACGCTGCGCGATCGGCGCTGTCTTGTAGCCGCGAATATTCGGATTAACCGACGCTATGACCAGCTGCCCTCTGCTCAACGCCAGTTCAATCCCAGCTCTGCTCAGCCGACTATAAACCGTTGCTCGCAACCCATAATCCTTTATCCAAGTAGCAAATTCACGATACCTCATATCGGAAATCTCTTCGTCACTTACCTCATAAACCCCATATTTTACGGCCTCTTCCGCCAGTTTAACCGGCATAATCTTAACGTTTAAAAAGTACTCGAGTGCCATCGCCGTACACGCCATGCCGCACATCGTGAACGCCCACCTGGCGTACTCCTCAGCCGTACTCGCACCTGACTCCGGCCAGGCCGCATCATTAATCGGCGACAGCACTTTCGTTAAACTCAACTCCGCACTCGCCGGCGTCGTGAATTGCACCACGAGCGGCACGTCATTAATAATTTTGTTCGACCGTCGACTAATCCGTGCGTCAACTTCATGTAGTAGGTTAGCAACTTCTTGTTTACCTCGCTGCCATAATTTATCAGCCAACATAAAACTAACCAATCAACTTGCTCACTTCGTCGACGATCTCCTCTGTACTCATCACCGACGTATCGAATACCGGTGTGCCGACTAGCATGAACACAGGTCTCTGCAAGTTACTCAAATAAAGAGCCTCGTCGGTCACTGAGACTCGACCGCCAGTTGCTTTGGCACTCACAATACGTTCGCGAAAACGTGTTAATAGAATTTCCTGCGGCGCCGTTAGTGCCACGCTAATAATTTGATAACCAAATTTATCGGCCAAGGTTTTATATTCGTCGAATTCAGCTTGGTCACGAATAAGTGCTTCGAGTAAAATCGGTAAGCCCATTTTGCACGTCACCTCGAACACACCGAGTTCCAGCTGCCGCACCAACTCACGATGTTGATCACGATGATAACCGGCCAACTGCCACTTAAGTTTATCGTAAGCCACATTATAGACACCTGGAAATACCTTGCCTAACTCTGATACCAAAGTTGATTTACCGGAACACGATGGACCGATAATCTGAACAATAAATTTTTGCATATTTTTACAACTATGACTAGATCTTTAAGTATGTTAACATTAAACGGTAATTTGCAGTAATCATCGCTTATGTCTGACCACGAAGGCGAAAAACGGAGCGAACGCGAAATCGCCAACGAACGCCTAGCCGCCGACGTTAATCTCGCTATCGAAGCCTTGCAAGCTGCTGGTCAAATCCGTTCTGGCGAGCGCTACGAAATCACGGCCAAGGGCGACGTTGTGACCTGCGAGGCCTATATTTTCATGGGGCCATTTGTGCCCGGTGCCGATAACGGTGACCCTTTTGCCGAGCATCTTCTAGCCCAAGGTTACGCTGTCGTCGTCGATCCAGACTGCATGAACTCAACTCCGGACTTCTTTCCTTGTACTTATAAAATTAGCAAAGAACTTGGTCTAAATTAAGATTATATGGACAAAAAACTCTGGTTCAAAGCCAAGCGTTACGGTTGGGGCTGGTACCCAGTCACCTGGCAAGGTTGGCTAGCCATCGCCATCTTCCTCGTCGTCATCTTATATTTCTCGAGCACCATCAACGACAATTCGCCAGCCAGCGAGGTCATCCTTAACTTCGTCTTGCCAATCGCCATCAGCCTTTTCTTGCTACTTGTGCTTTGCTATCGAACAGGGGAGAAGCCACGCTGGCGCTGGGGTGGCAAAGACAACTAAAACTAACCTCGTTTCTTGAGTATTCCTCGAATCGACGGGCTGATTTTCTTATCCGTCCTGTGCGGGCAACCAATCCAGCAGCACGGCCGTCTGTCACCTTCTTTAAGCTGACTAACTACGCGCCGCACATGATCTTTTCTTGTCTCTTCTTTTTTTACAAACGTCACCCAACAGATCCACTCATTCCGCGCCAGCGGCTTCAAATCCTCCCACGCCAATAACGCCTGGCCTTCCGCAGCCAGCGCCTGTCGTAAATCCGTCGGGAGTTTGTGTACTGTGCCGTTAGCAATCATATCTCTTAGTTACTGCCCACTTCTGAAACTCATTCATCGTACTACTCAGCAACGTATCATAATCGACCCATTCTGGTACATGATCTAGCTCAACCCGCGCGGTCGATCTCTGCTGGCCGACGTTGGCGCTATAAAAAGTTCCGAGCTTATTCAGCGGTCCCACGGAAGCTAGCGGCAAAAACTGATTCGCCTTTCCAATAAGTTGTAAATCATTTATCTCATAACCCGTCTCCTCCAACACCTCGCGCCGCAGCGCAACCTGTTCATCTTCACCTTCATCGATGCCACCACCTGGCAAATGATATTTACCCCGCACATTAACGACCAGAATCTGTTTAACATCGTTTGTGATAACTCCATAAACCGAAACTCGATCCAGCGGGTTATCGATCGGTTCGCCGAACTGCAATGTTGGCATAAAGATATTATCGATTTCCACTCGGCGCAAATCTCCCCATCAACTCAGCCTCATCGACAACATGCCCGAGCATAGCGTCGACAACCTCCTGCTTCGTCGCCCCCTCCGCCAAATCAAGCATCATATCCAGCGCGAATAACTTAAAGAAATACCTATGTTCGCGGTCCGGCGGGCGAGGGCCACCGTAGTCGAGCTCACCGCGTGTTCCTTTGCCGCGTAATCCCGTCGTCCGCCAGCCTTCCGGAATAGTTCTAGTATCGGCTGGAATATTAAACACCACCCAATGATCCCAGACCGGCACACCAGCCGCCGGCGGTACATCAGGATCCTCCAAGAACAGCACCATTGAAGCTACTTTACTCGGCACGTCATCGATCGTCAGCGGGGGATTGACGTTCGCAAAATCCCGCCCGTAGCGCTCGGGAATCAGCTCGCCATCATTGAACGCCGGGCTAGTAAGTCGCATAGTTCAGGACTACATGAGGCTCAACACCGCCGCGGCAATCATCATGCAGCCGAGCGAAGCACCAACCATAATCGAAATTTTCGTGGCAATCCAGCGTGGCTCCGTGCCACCAAAAACTACCGCGCTGATTTGCGTTGGCACCATGAAACCCAGCCAACACAAGCCGGCGAAAGCGAACGGGCTCCAGCTACTCGTCGTGCCAGCGAGCAACATCGCCAACACCACAGTCGTCACTATCGTCACCACAAACTGCAAAGCAAGCCACGGGCCCATACTCTTCATCATCTCCTGCTGTTTCTCTTTAGAGTGCTTGTCAAAACAATGAATTTTGCCCCACAACTTCCCAAAAATTGGCGTATACCACACCGCTCCAAAGACAAACTGCAGTAACGCTGCCACGAAAATTGCTCCGTAGTTGAGTACCATAAAAGATAGTTAAAACTAATGGTTATAGTCTATCAGTTCAAATTCACTCTGGGTAGCCCAAAAACAAAATCCCAGCATTTCTGCTGAGACATTGTTGGCTCCCAGTACAGGGATCTGTCCGTCGTCTGACTCCGGCCAGGCGACCTGCTCTCACTCGGGACTTCTCGAGCGAGCTCGGAACTCCACTCATTCGTTTGGTCTTCGAACCTAGGAGTCTCTCAACCCACACCCCAAAGCCAAAAAAAATACGACAGCCGAAGCTATCGTATTTTTTTGGCTCCCGGGACAGGGATCGAACCTGTGACCATCTCGTTAACAGCGAGCCGCTCTGCCGCTGAGCTACCCGGGAATATTGGGTGGCTGATGTTACTTTGGACGCGGGTAGGTTATCATGACTGGGAAATCCTTTCAAGGGCACAACTCAAATGAATTGAGGCCCCACGCTAGCAGGGCCTCCAGTCGCACTTCGGCGCTTACTTGAGC
>CAITFQ010000081.1 GCA_903891735.1 Candidatus Uhrbacteria bacterium
GCTGGAGGCTCGTGGTGTAATCGAATTCGAACAAGAAGGCAGCGTGCTGGGGCCGGTGCAACGGTGTTATGTTTTTGTAACTCATCGATTTACCGGAACGCCGATTGAAACGAATGAGATGGAGCCAGGTTGGTTTGATATCGACGATTTGCCTTGGGATAAGATGTGGCCGGCGGATAATTTGTGGTTGCCGGGGATTTTAGCGGGAGGAATGGCGAATTTTAGAGAGGTAATGACAGCGGATAATGAGCTCGTGGGTATTTTTCCGCTAGTAGCCGATGGCGAGTAAAATGTCGCCTTTTTTGGCGCGGAGGGTTTCCTTCCACCAGAGGGGTGTGCCACCCGACGCAGCGCGGAGTTCGTGGTTGCCGGTGCCATCGATTCTTGAGATTGCGCCGATGGTAGTTCCCTGCTCGACGAAGAGTTCGTTGGCGGCGTAAGCGAGGTTAGCGGGCTGCCAGAGACCGTCGAAGGGGGCGGTGAGGTAGGCGACGCGAGTCATGACGGTTGCTGAGTTTTTGATTGGCGTACCGTCGATCAGGCCGAGGATTTGCATGGTCGAGGTGAGCCAGGTGAGGTGACGGTCGACGTCAGCTTGGTCCAGGCGGCCACGAGAGCCGGATTCGGCGATGAGGTAGGAGCAGCCGTGTTTGGCGAGAGTGGCGGGTTTGCTGGCGAAGTGAGTGCGTTCGTAAATGATGTTTGGGGCGACGCCGTAATGAACGAGTTCGTCGGCCAGGGCGTCGACCTGATGATTGCCGGTTCTGTAGAGCCAGAGGAAGGGGTTGAGGCCTTCGGTGATGGCGCCGCCGTGGAGATCGTGCCAGCAGTCGGCTTGATGAGCGAAACTAGCGATGAAGTTCATCAAGCGGTCCGTGGAAGTGCCGCTTATGCGATCTGCCTGGCCGGACCAGACGTATTTGGGGAATTTGCCGTCAATGGGATTGTGGCTGCATTCGGCGTGAAAGCCAGGGAGATTAACGACGGGGATAACGATGAGGCGGCCGGCGAAGTCCAGGTTTTTGTTGCGCTCGATGAGTTGATAGGCGGCCAGGATGCCGGCGTATTCGTCGCCGTCGACCCCGCCCGTGACGAGGAGAGTTTTGCCGGGGCGATGACCGACCAGATCGGCTACGGGGAGGTCAATTACAACGTCGCCCAAGTCGACCCGGGTGAGGCGGATGGGGCTGCCAGCGAGGAGAGATGCGAGTTTGGCAAACATAGGCACAGTATAGCTGATTATGCTACCATGACGCCAACTATGGAGAGCCAGAGCTATGCGGATTTGATGGATGATTTTGCTGAATTGGTCAGTATTGTTAAAGATAGTTTGGGACGGCTTGGACAGTTAAGAAGGGCGGCGGAGAGGCATGCCAGGCCAGGGACGACGGTGGTGCTTGGTGGCGTAATCGATAACCTCGTTGGTGAGTACGGGAAGATTGATAACGACTTACGGGCGCTGCAAAAAGCAAAAATCGATGTGAGTCCAGAGAGGTTGATAAGTGAGAAGAAAAGAATTTCCGACATTGTTCGCAGTTTGCAGGGTGTGATGGGCTCGATGCTAGCGTCGACGGATTGGCAGTCCCCGTCTTTTGCGGCGGCTGAGTATTCGCAGGCCGGGACGCAGACGGGCAAGATTCGCGGGACGGTCAATGATTACAAACGCGATCATCATGCTGACGCCAATAATTATGAGCGCCGGTGGCGACGTGAATACATTGATGCTGGTTTTAGGTGGCCGCCGCAAGTGTTCGTGACGGCGAGTGGCATGGCGGCGTTTAGTACGGTGCTGACGACGTTGGCGACGGAGGACAAGATAAACGGACCGATACTGGCCGGAAAGGCCTGTTATTTTGAGAATAAATTATTATTGGAAAAGATTTTTCCAGGGGCAGTGGTGTACGTGGATGAGATGAATACAAAAAGTGTCGTCGAGGCGATTAAGGAACTGCAACCGGCGGCAATATTTTTAGATACTATTGGCAATACAGAGGATGTGGCAGCGCCGGATATGCGGAGTTTGGTGCCGAGCATAATCGAGACTATTACGAGGCCGACAATGTTGGTGCTGGATGCGACCGGGACGGCGACGAGCTATCAGCCGTTGCAAGACTTCCCGCGCGGGCCGTGCAAGCTTGGCCTGATTGTGATTGAGAGTTTGCTAAAATATCATCAGTTTGGTATGGACCGGGTGAGTGCTGGTTTGATTTGGCGGACGGGGCTGACGCCGCTCGGGTTGTTTGGCAATAGAATGCATTTGGGGACGGGGTTAGTTGATGCGTCGGTGTTGAGTTTGCCGCAGCCGAACAGGCGATTATTAGACAAACGATTGAGGAGGATGAATAGGAATGCGAATTACTTGGCGACGAAGCTCGAGGAGCATAGTAAGGGCGGGCAACGGACGAGCTTGGCGAGTGTTGTTTATCCTGGATTGGCGAGTCACCCGGCGTATGAATGGATGAGTAAGCGGGATTTTCAGGGAAGTTTTTTGGTGCTGAAACTGAAGCCGCAATATTGTTTTACGGCGTATTATAAGAAGTTTTTACAGTTAGCGATTAACGAAGCGCGGGCGGTGGGCGTCGACCTGACGGCTGGGAGTAGCTTTGGATTCGATGTGACCCGGGTGTATTTGACGGCACTCTATGCGGGTAAGCATGCGACGCCGTTTTTGCGGGTCAGTGTGGGGACGGAAACACGAGGGGAAATGGAAAAGCTAGGGCTAGCGTTGACGAGGGCGCTGCAAAAATTGGCCTACCGGTTGCCTATTTAATGAGGTGGTCAAAGTTGA
>CAITFQ010000082.1 GCA_903891735.1 Candidatus Uhrbacteria bacterium
CCTCGAACTCCTCCGCCGCAACCTCGTCCACGCCCAACAAACCAACGCTTGGGGCGACATCATGATTCACCGCATCGACTAATATGGAAAACGACATCCTCATCGGCCAACTCGAAAGCCTCCTCTTCGTCCTGACGAAGCCTGTTGCGTTTAAGCAACTCGCCAAACTCATCGGCATCACTGAAGCCGAAACTCATACCGCCATCGAATCTCTGGCCGAGTCTCGCAATTCATCAACCTCCGGCCTTCACCTCATCGTCGATAATAATCTGGTGCAACTCGTCACCAACCCCGACTACGCGGATCTCATCGCCAAAGCCACCAACGTCGACCTCGACACGGAGCTTAGCCGACCCTCGCTCGAAACCCTCACCATTGTCGCCTACCGCGGGCCATTAACCAAACCCGAAATCGAAGCCATCCGCGGTGTTAACTGCTCGCTCATCCTCCGCAACTTGCAGCTCCGCGGTCTGGTCGACGAGCATGACGACGTCGTCAAAATGCAGCCGGTCTACCGTTTATCCACCGACGCCCTCCGCTTCTTCGGCCTGCACAGCATCAATGAACTACCCGACTACCAAACCCTCCACGTCAACGCCAAAATCGACCAGTTACTGGCCAATCTATCGGTCAGCAGCCCATAGTCAGCGAAGACGAGTGGTAGCTCCTCTGACGACGCCAGCCGTCGGCCCTGTAACGGCGCCCGAGTCAGACGAGGTGAGACGGCCGTTACGGTTGACGACGGCGCAGCTAGGAGGAGGACTACCCGAGTCTTTGCTGACAGGAAACTGAGTTATAATGACCAGCACTATGATCCCGCAATTAATCACCCAGCTTTTATTGGCGGCGAGTCTCGTCAATCTTTTTCCGAGCCCTGGAACTAATTTCAATTCTGCTACTTCTTGGTTTTCGACCTTACCCTCGTCGTCCGCAGCCGATCTGCCAGCTCCACCCACCAAAACCGACCTCGACTCCTACGGCATCGTCACCTCAGCCCCCAGCACCATCGTGGTCGACGACGCGAGCGGCGCCATTTTATACACCAACAATCCCGACGACGTGCGCGCCATCGGCAGCATCACCAAACTCATGACCGTCCTCGTTTTCCTCGACACCAATCCCAACCTCGACAGTCACGTCACCGTCATCGGCGACGACTTCATCGGCGGCGGCCGCGTCTACTTACGCTTCGACGACTCAGTCACTCTCCGCGACGTCTTGAAAGCCAGCCTCGTTGGTTCGGATAATACGGCCACTGCCGCCCTCGCCCGTTTCTCCAATCTCTCGCCAGCGGATTTCCTCACCGCCATGAACACCAAAGCCGCCGTCCTCGGCATGGGGAGCACTCACTACGTCGACGTCAGCGGCGTGGACTCGGGCAATGTCTCCACCGCGCGGGACCTCACCAAAATCCTCTCAGCCGCCGCCGCCAACCCGATCATGGCCAAGATCATGCCACTGAGCCAAGTCACCATCACCCAGGGCAGCGGCTACTCGGTCGACATCGACGCCACCGACGAACTCCTCACCAGCTACCTCAACACCGGCGACTATCAAGTCGTAGCCGGGAAGACCGGCTTTATCCCCGAGGCTGGCTACTGCTTCGCCACCCTCATCAAGCACGACGGTCACGCTCTCCGCGTCGTCGTCTTGGGCTCCGCCTCAAAATCCTCCCGCTTCAAGGACGCGAAAGGTTTAGCCGCTTGGGCCTTTAAAACATTTACTTGGTAACTGGGGTCAGGTCGTTTATTGTAGCGTTTGTGAAAATACATTAATAAATTCGTACTTAAAAATATGGTAGAAATAATAATCAGTTTTTTCGATAGCTGGCCCCACTGGCTTGCCACCATGCTTTTATCAGCCTTGCCCCTCACTGAACTTCGTCTAACAATTCCTCTCGCCATCCACTCCTGGAACATCGCCCCCATGGACGCCTACGGCCTGGCCGTCCTCGGCACCATCCTCCCATTCTTTCCTATCTTCTTTGGCCTCCGCGTCCTTCGCGACCTTTGCGCCCAGCACTTTCCCAAACTCGTTGCCCCCCTCGACCGCCTCCTCGTCCACGGCGAGCACCGCCTCAAAAAACAATACGAACGCTACGGCGCCATCGCCTTGTTCTTGCTGGCCAGCATCCCTCTCCCGTTAGCTGGCCTCTGGTCGTCGTCCTTGGTCGCCGTCGCCCTCAAGATCCCATTCCGCAAAGCCTTTATCGCTATCGCTCTCGGCACCCTCGTCGCCGGCGCCCTGGTCACCGCTATCACCGCTGGCGCGAACGCTTGGATTTAGTCGACGCCAAAACAAAAATCCCCCGTACCAGACGGCGGACTTTTGGTTGCAGGGGTCGGATTTGAACCGACGACCTTCGGGTTATGAGCCCGACGAGCTGCCGGGCTGCTCTACCCTGCGACGGGATAATAGCCTATTTTACAAAAAAGGTCAAACAAAAATCCCTAGCAATGCTAGAGATTATTGGTGCCGCGGGAGGGACTCGAACCCTCAATCCCTTGCGGGAAACGGATTTTGAGTCCGTCGCGTATACCATTCCGCCACCGCGGCTCGGATGTCTAACGCGGGGAAATAGTAACAAAAGCCAGCGATTTAGGCAACCCCTCGGCTTGTCAAAAACCCCTGTACTTGCTATAGTACCGCCGCAAACGTCAACGATAACAAGCTAGGACTTTCTGAATTGAGACTAGTTTGGGTGCGGCACAAGTCGAGCTTTCGAGCCTCACTCGAGCCGTGAGGTGAGGAAGTCGACGCAGTGCCAAGCCCAAAATAGGCCAATTCAGGAAGTCATAGCATAGCTGGGTAGCTCAGTCGGTTAGAGCGAAGGACTCATAAGCCTTAGGTCGCGGGTTCGATTCCCGCCCCAGCTACCAAAAAAACAGCCTCCGGGCTGTTTTTTTATACTGGGGAGCAAGCCAACTGCTTGGCTTGCGTCGGGAATCGAACAGCGGAGCGATATGCGAGTACCAACGAGCATCGCGAGCTGGTGGCCAGCCCAAGCTGAGCGACGGCGAAGTTTGAGGCGAGGCCGATTCTCGCCCCAGCTACCAAAAAATAGTCGCTTCGGCGGCTATTTTTTATCGGCCATGATAGAATATCTACATATTATGCAAATCAATCCACCAACCAAAGAAATCGCTCGAGCATTCGGCTCTTCGGTAGAGCCAGAAAGGCTTGAGGGCGGGCAAGGTACCTCTTATCGTTCCGGAGAGATAATGCTTAAGCCTGCAGATTCGGCTGAATATTCCGAATGGATCGCGGAACTGTTTAGCAGTTTGCCAGCTAGCCCTGGCGTTCGATTTGCTCGACCAATCAAATCGTCCAGCGATGAGTGGATTTATGACGGCTATGTAGGCTGGGAGTTTTTGGAGGGCGAGCATATCGAGGGGTATTATCATGATAAGCTAATTGCTAGTAAGATATTCCACAAGTCTTTAGCTGGCGTCGCTAAGCCAAAATTTCTGGCTACCCCAACTGGCCCCTGGTCAGCCGCTGATCAGATTGTTTGGCAGGGTAGTAGCTTCGAATACAGCCAGGAGTTCATGGATTTGATAAATCAAATTACACCACACCTCAAGCCAGTCGATGGTTCTGAGCAGCTAATTCACGGCGATCTACTCGGCAACTTTCTTATCTCGGACAATCTGTCCCCAGCTATCATCGATTTCTCCCCAGTCTGGGCTCCTGTTGGTTTCGCTGAAGGAATAATGTTGGTCGACGCCATCACTTGGGAGGGCGCAACTGCCACCGATCTCGCCGTCTTTAACTCCGTTCCCAACATTGTTCAATTCGCTTGGCGGGGCGTTTTCCGTCGCATCGCGGAGCAAGCAGAGCAGATCAAGTGGCTTAACAAAGATAAAAATCAAGCTATCGAAGCTGCCCAGGCTTTTCAAGTGGCTATTAACTATCTCACTTTATGCCCGCCTACAGCTGGTACTCCCAACTCCTAAAACCCACCTGGGCGCCACCGGCTTGGCTCTTCGGGCCAGTTTGGACCGTGCTCTACGTTATCATCGCCATCTCATTCGGCACAGTTTTTTATCGCGCTTTCACTAAAAAGATTTCTTGGCAGGTCGCATTACCTTTTGCCCTAAACTTAGTTTTCAACTTCGTTTTTACACCTCTGCAGTTCGGCCTCCAGAATAACCTTGCCGGCTCGTTCGACATTTTGTTGGTGCTCGGCACCCTCATCTGGGCCTTGCTAGCCGTTTGGCACGCCTCACCCAAACTCCGCTGGGTCGTTTATGCCAACATCCCCTATCTTCTTTGGACGACTTTTGCCACTTGTTTGCAATTGACGATTACTTATCTTAATCGCTAGAAACAACAAACCCCGCACTGAGAACGACGGTGTCCCCAGGGGGATTTGTCGCTCAGCCCGGGGCCAAGTTACGTCACGACTTTTTTCGCCACGCCAGCACCAGCTGTTCGTACGGCTCGATCGCCTCGATCACGGGCACGGCCTCCACGGTACGTTGCCACTCGCCGGTGAAGCGCTCCGCCACCTTGGTGATGGTCGGCGGCTTCTTTGCAGCCGCCTCCTCCACGCTTCGCGTCCAGATGCAACGCAGGCCCTGGTCATCGCGCAGCATGAAGGCGACTATCGGCCGGCCGGTTCCACCTTCGCGTCCCTCGGCCACATCGAGCACCCAAATCTCGGCCTGGTAGTCGAGGTCAATACTCACAGTACCAACGATAGGATTTTCGATTTCGTCATCAAAAAGAAAGAGTCTCATCTCAGCTCCTGGGGTTAGCCGTAGCATCTGCTACGGCTAACAATAATAGCCAGAAAAAAGCCCGGAAGTCAATTTTGAGGCAACCTAAAACCGTGCTATACTCCCCCTATCCTTATGTCCTACATCGTCTCCGTCGTCAACCAAAAAGGGGGAGTGGGAAAAACCACCACCTCCATCAATTTAGCCGCGTATTTGAGCAGTTTTGGCAAAACCGTGTTATTGGTCGACTTGGATCCGCAAGGCAATGCCACGAGCGGCTTCGGCCACGACGTGACTGACATCCTCGGCACCTACGAAGTCATTTCCGGCTCGCACAAAGCTAAAGACGTCATCATCCGCACCGCCCACGAGGGCTTGTCCATTTTGCCAGGCAGCGCCAACTTGGCCGGCAGCTCCGTTGAACTGGTCAACGAATTCAACCGCGAACGCAAGCTGGCCAACGCCTTGCTCGAAGTGCGGAACGACTACGACTACATCATCATCGACAACCCGCCCAGCCTCGGCCTCCTCACCATCAACGGCTTAGTCGCCAGCGACAGCGTTCTCATCCCGGTGCAAGCCGAGTACTACGCGCTGGAAGGCATCGGCCAGCTCATGCACACCGTCAACCTCATCCGCACCAACCTCAAACCGGAACTGGAAGTCATGGGCGCCGTCATCACCATGTTCGACACCCGCACCAACTTATCCAACCAAGTCCTGCAAGAACTCTACAAACATTTCCCGGGCAAGATATTCCGCTCCGTAATTCCGCGCAGCATCCGCCTGGCTGAAGCCCCGAGCTTCGGCAAATCAATCTTGCACTACGACCCGGAAAGCAAAGCCGCCAAAGCCTACGAACGCCTCGCCCGTGAGTTCGTCACCCGCGAAGACATCGCCCCACCTGTTCAGCAATAATCGACTTTTATGGCAAAACCAATGGGAGGCTTAGGCAGGGGATTGGGCTCGTTGATCCCGCAGATGACTCCAGCGCACGCTCCAACACAAACTCCAACTTCAGCCATCGAACAGCCCAACATCATGGAAAGCGTGGTCGACCAGGGCCTGCGCCTCATTCACATTTCCCCCTCACAAATCGTCGCCAACCCACGTCAGCCACGCCGCGACTTTGAGCCTCAAGAACTGCAAGACTTAGCCGACAGCATCAAAGAACACGGCATCATTCAGCCATTAACCGTCACGGACCTTGGCTCCGGTCGCTACGAACTTATCGCCGGTGAGCGTCGTTTGCGGGCGTCGACCATGGCTGGCCTCGACAAAATCCCGGTCGTCATCCGCGAGGCCACGGACCGCGAAAAACTCGAGCTCGCCATCATCGAGAACGTCCAGCGCTCGGACTTGAACGCCATCGAAGAAGGCCTAGCCTACAAAGCCCTCATTCAAGATTTCGGCTTAACCCAGGACGACTTGGCTGCTCGTGTCGGCAAAACCCGTCCCTACATCGCCAACGCTATCCGCATGCTGGAACTGCCGGAAGACATCCAAGCCGCTGTCATCGACGGCCGTATTAGCAAATCCGCTGGTCGCACTTTACTGGCCGAAGGCAACGTCGCCCGCCAACGCGACCTCTTCGACCGCATGCTGAAAGGCCACGTCAGCATCCGCGAAGCCGAACGCGTCGTTAGGGCTCACGTCCGCCAACCCCACCTCTTCAAAGACCCCAACTTGGAAGCCATCGAGCGCGAACTGCGCGAAAAAATCGGCACCAAAGTGGAAATCAAAATGACCACCGTCGCCAGTGGTCAAGTTATCATCCACTTCTACTCCAAG
>CAITFQ010000083.1 GCA_903891735.1 Candidatus Uhrbacteria bacterium
AAGTCTCTTACGAGTTCATGGTGCTCACCGACGCCGGCGAGGACGACATTTTGTACTGCGACACCTGCGATTACTGCGTGAATACGGAAATTACTAAACTCGCAGTCGGCGACAAGTGTAAGTGTGGCAACGATGTGCTCAAAACTGGCAAAGCCTCCGAAGTCGGCAACGTCTTCGACCTTGGCCAAAAGTACGGCCAGGACTTTGACTTGAGCTACGTCGACGAAGCTGACAAAAAGCAGTACCCCATCATGGGCTGTTACGGTATTGGCATCTCGCGCGTCATGGGCGTCATTGTCGAAAAATACAACGACCAGAAAGGCCTCATCTGGCCCAAGTCCGTCGCCCCAGCTCTCGTCTACCTCGTCTCTATCCCAGGTCGTGACAACGCCGCTCCTGTCCTCGACGCTGCTACCAAACTTTACGCTGATCTCCAAGCTGCTGGCCTCACCGTTCTCTGGGACGACCGCGACCTTTCCCCCGGCGCCAAATTCGGCGACGCCGATCTCACCGGCTTGCCCTTGCGACTCGTCATCTCGGACAAAACTTTGGCTGATGGCGTTGTCGAACTCAAAGAACGCACCTCCCTCGACGCCACTCGTGTGCCACTAACTGGTCTCATCGATCACCTTAAATCTTGGAGCCGAGGTTAAGTCGCTAGCGTATGGACTTTTCAGCTTACAATCTGAAAGAGTTACAAACTCTCGAAGAGTCGCTGTGGCAAGCCGAAACTCGGTTTAACCTAGCTTACATGGACCGTATTCTAGCTCCTGACTTTTTCGAGTTCGGTCGCTCAGGTAAGACTTACACCAGAGAACAATCACTCTCGGCCCCAGCTCAAGCCATCAACGCCAAGCTTCCTCTCCGCGATTTTCAGGTTCATCAAATAACCGCCGAGATCGCTCTCATCACCTACATCAGCGAGGTGCAATACGAAGAGTTGGAGATCGGCAATCGGAGCTCACTATGGATAAAAGCAAACGGTAATTGGCAACTGAAGTTTCATCAAGGCACACCAAAAGCAAATTAAACTTTCAAAAACAAGTCCCGGCCTCACTACGAGTCCGGGACTTGAATTTTACTACTCACTTGCCTTAAACATCAACGCATTCACAGCTCCTGCATCTTTGTTCTCCGCTTGATTATGCTCCGCTTCCGTCACCGCGTCAGTGACCCACTGAGGCAGAGTCGACGCCTCGACAAACTCACTCGTTATCGTCGTCTGAGCATAAACCTCCTCACCCTCCGGCGTACTCTCGCTAATCTTGAGCAAACTTCCATCATCCTTACGCAGCCACAGCGTCGTCACGTCATGGCTATACGGACTGTTGACGCGCGAGGTCAACTTGTAGCTGTCGACCGCACTCCCATCAGCCAGTGTCATGTTCTCCTCAGCGGTCACGTCGTAGTTAATTCGTTGCGCGACACACGCCGCATCACATTCAGCACTATCTAAATGGAGTGCGTGAATCGTCGTGAGTACATTTTTTATCTCATCACTGGTGGCCGAGGTCACCACCTCATCAGCGCCACCGATTGTGACACTCTTACCATCATCATCGACCATACTCAAGCTCGAAATATGGTCGTTATCAAATGAAAATAAGCCTAATCCTGTTGCTTCACTGTCAGGCTTGTTCAGTTCAAACTCAGTCGCATGAGCCTGCTGGCCATCACTCCACATTGTCACTTGGCTATCGTCCTCGCCCTTTTGTGTAATCGCGTAAGTCGTTTTGAGCCACTTACCATCCGTAAACCCATCACGCAAACTGGCCGACGCCTTGGCAAACAACTCCGCCGCTTGCACCACAGGCGCCTTACTAATCGGGTTGTTGACGCCAAGCAGGACGACGACCACAGCTAGCGATAAGCCGATAGTGGCCATGGCTGGCAAGCGCCAACTAATCATCGATTTCTGTCCAAACATCCTCTTAGCCAACACTTCCTCCAGCTCTCGATTCTGTTCTACGTGTGCTTCGAGCCCGCCAAATATTTCTTTATTGTTCATAAGCCATCATTAACTTTTTAGCCTTTGTCTTCAATCGTGTAAACATTGTTCTCAAGGCTCCGTTACTCTGCCCAGTTCGCTGCGCAATCATCTCGTACGGCAACTCGTCGACAAACCGCAGCACGCACAGCGCCCGTTCCTCGTCCGTTAACTTGCTCATCATCGCTTCAGCCAACCTCTTGTTATCGGCCATTTCATCGATATTCTCATTCCGCCAAATCGCCTCAACTTTCGCTGGCAACTCGTCGTAATACTCAACTGGCACTTTTACTTCTCGGCTGTAGTAGCGAGCCAGCCGTCGTCGAGCAATCGTTCGGAGCCACGTCTGCAGCTCGGCTTTGTTCTCGTCGTAACTCTTGAGTCCGCGCCATGCCTGCAGAAAGACGTCACTCGTCAAATCCTCGGCCACTGTCTTATTTGGGCTACGACAAACCAAGTAACTGTAAACAGTCACGAACAGTTCATGGTAGCGCTCTTGGAATAGAGCTTGTTTCTGCTTAATATTTAGCATAATCATCGACGTCCGGCCGGCCGTTCACTAGCATATTAGCCTGACATCACAAAAATGTTACAGCTAACCTCATTAAACACAAAGGCGGGGTCACTGCGCCCCCGCCGATGTTCGAACTTCATCTATTGGCCAAAGCTCAACGTCAGCCCATCAAACAG
This sequence comes from Candidatus Uhrbacteria bacterium, assembly GCA_903891735.1. Taxonomy (GTDB): domain Bacteria; phylum Patescibacteriota; class Patescibacteriia; order UBA9934; family UBA9934; genus UBA11707. The sequence goes on from CAITFQ010000083.1 coordinate 2,678, forward strand.
GCTCTGGAAGTACGGCCACGCAATCTCAGCACTCATTTGGTAGCGCGCCATCATCCTGTAGCACACGTCGTTCTTAGCCAACGAGAATTGCGTCGCATTCCAGGACTGATCAGGTGCCAACCCCTGCGCGGCCGTAAAGTTTACATAATCAAACGTCTGCCCAGCAATCACTTTCGTGCCATCCATGCGGTTACCATACATCCCAGTCGTTGAGCACTGGCCGTCATCCTCACTTGTCTTCACCTCCAAACTCCAGTTCTGATCGCTATTCGGTGCCAAGAAGTTGACTTCAGTCGTGTGATAGCTCGAGCCAATCAAATCGTTTACCGGCACGAACCAGTACATTAACCCACCGTGTCCATCATAAACTTGAACCTTCGTGTTATCAGGCATGGCAATCGTGTCACCCATCGAGTAGAAGGAGAAATCCGCACGATAGCTGGGGGCAAATTCGACAATCTTACTCTTCCAGTCAGCCCCAAACCAATACTCTGCAGCAGCTTCATTACCGATATGCTTCAAACAGCCTGGCATATCCGGCGCTGGTTCCGTGGCCGTACAGTCAGGATTATTGACGTAAACATCTGGCGCATCGCTGAACTTAATCAAAACAGTCGCCGGCAAGGTCTTGGTTGTCGTGGCATAACCGTCAAAAGCCTGGCAGGGAACAGTCACTATTTGGCTCCAGCTATTGCCGTTGGCCAAGAACACCGCTTCGTTCGGGAACCATTCCAAAGTATCGGCCGTCTGGGTCGACACCTGGTAGACCTTAGCTGAATCATCGCATTTCACCAGCGCACCCGGCACCACGTCACTGGCCAAGGCTGGATTGATGATCATTACCGCCATGGCTGCTAGAATTAAGGAAGCGAGGTATTTCATAAGCTCGATGGTTATTAAACTAACCGAGCAGCCTAGCAAAAAAGCTAACTTTAGTCAAAAACAAGTCCCGGACTCCTGGAGTCCGGGACTTATCTTATCTTTTTTTAAACCTTCTTCTTCAACGCATCCTTCAAAGCCTTACCAGCCTTGAACTTTGGCACGCGAACGGCTGGGATCTGCATCTTTTCGCTCGGCTTCTGTGGGTTAACACCCATACGAGCGGAGCGGATCTTCGAGGAGAACGTACCGAAGCCGGCAATCGTTACTTCCTCACCCTTAGTCAAAGCGTCTGTTACCAAATCCTCAAATAATTCCACAAAATCCTCAGCTGTCTTCTTGGGGAGTTCGAGCTTCTCGGCAATGCGGAGAGCGAGTTGGGCTTTGTTCATAGGACTGTAAATGAATTGGAATGGGCTTATCTTAGCCAAGTATCGGAATTTGCGCAAGTGAGCATAGCGAACGCCGTGCCAGCGGAGCTGGCCAAGACTCCATTTTGAGCCCAATCGACCTTTATCTAGCGTATTCAATCACGCGAGTTTCTCGAATAACAGTGACGCGGACTTCACCTGGATACTGCAACTCCGCCTCAATCTTTTTAGCCACATCCTTAGCCAAATTATAGGCAGCCATGTCGTCTATCTTGGTCGGTTCGACGAACACCCGCACCTCGCGTCCGGCTTGAATAGCGTAGACCTTCTCGACGCCCGGGAAGCTCATCGCCGCGGCCTCGAGGCCCTCCAACCGGCGCACATAATCCTCCAAACTGTTGCGTCGTGCCCCCGGTCGTGCGCCCGAAATCGCATCTGCCGCCTTCACAATCACGCCTTCAATCGTCCTCGGCCTATCCTCATGGTGGGCAATCGACTGGTAGCACATCTCCTCCGGGAAGCCGAACTTCTTCATCACATTGTAGCCAATCTGCGGGTGGGCACCTTGCATGTCGTGGTCAACCGCCTTACCAATATCATGGAACAGGCCACCTTTCTTACAAGCAAAACTATCCATGCCCAACTCCTCAGCAATCATGCCAGAAATCCTGGCCACCTCCATAGAGTGCTGCAGCACGTTCTGGCCGTAACTCGTTCTAAACTTAAGCCGACCCAAGATCGCGACGAGTTTAGGATCAATCGACGACACGGGAATACCCAACTCATACAACGCATCTTCACCCGCCTTTTTCATCTCTTTGGCCAAGTCTTTCTTCGCCTCATTAATCGCATCCTCAATCTTAGCCGGCTGAATACGCCCGTCTTTCATCAGCATCTCCAAGGCCTTCTTGGCCACCTGACGGCGAACGGGGGAGAAACCGCTAATCGTAATCGCCTCTGGGGTGTCGTCAATAATAAATTCACAGCCGGTCAGCAGCTCAAGCGTCTTAATATTGCGGCCCTCGCGCCCAATAATCCGGCCTTTATAGTCGTCACTCGGCAACTGTACCTGGGTGGTGGTCGCGTCGACGACGTGGCTGCCAGCAAAGCGCTGAATGGCCAAACTCAAAATTTTGCGCGCCTTGGCCTCAACCTCTTCATCCTGCTCGTCGTCCAACTTACGGATCCGGCTCATCAAGGCGTCCTGGCACTCTTCCTCAGTCCGCTTCATCAAAATCTCCTCGGCCTGTTGCTTAGTCAAACCAGCTACCTGCTGCAACTTAGCCTCAGCCTCAGCGACTTTCTCACCGATCGTCGCTTTCAATGCCTCAACGTCCGCCTTTTCTTGGTCGACTTTGGCTCGGCGGTTCTCAAACTCAAGCAACGTCTTGTCGAGCATGTTCTCACGCTCAGCTAGACGGCTTTGTTCTGCTTTAACCCCACTTCTCTCCACCTCGACTGCCTTTTGACCCTCTTCGACCACGCTCATGGCCTTTTCTTTGGCCTGCAAAATGATCTCACTTTCCTTGTTCTTAGCTTCCTGGACGATCTGCTCCGCTTTCTGCTCGGCTGTGCCCATGGTGTTCTTCGTCAACCAACGACGAAGCGCGAAACCCACAGTCAAACCGAGTACTATTCCCAAAAGGGTAATAACAATACTCAATCCGTTCATAAATTTAAAGATCAACAACATTACTTACTCTCTGAGGGTAACATGGGCGGCAGGCTGTGGTCAACCCAATTTTGCGCTGTCAACTCGGCAATCTTAGCGCTTTTGTCGACGCTAAACTCTCCAATCTTCGTTCTCCGGAGCGCGGTCAAATAACCAGCCGTCCCGAGCGCCTCCCCCAAATCCCTAGCCATCGCCCGAATATACGTCCCCGAACCACAATGAACTCGTACTTTAATCTCAGTCGGCAGTTCGAGCCTCGTCCTCATATCGTTTGCGCCATCGAGCCCAGTTCGAGCCTCGTCTATTAATTCGAAGCTATAGATGACGACCGGTCTCGCCGGTCTCTCTATCTCTTTCCCAGCCCGCGCCAACTCGTACAACTTCTTACCATCGATTTTTATGGCCGAGTGCATCGGCGGCATTTGTAGGATCTCGCCAACCTGTCTCTTCATCGCAGTTTTAAGTTCATCGATTTCGATATTCGGACACGCCGCTGGGCTAAACGGTCCCTCCGTATCAAATGTCGCCGACGCCTCGCCGAGCTTAATGGTGGCCTCATATTCTTTATCCAGCCCCACAAACTTACTCAACTCTTTCGTCGACTCTCGCCCCACCGCCACCAACAACAACCCCGTCGCAAACGGATCAAGCGTCCCGGCATGGCCGACTGTTCTCTGTCCGGTAATCCTCCTCACCTTATCAACCACATCATGGCTGGTCATCCCAGCTGGTTTGTCGATTAGCAGTAATCCTGATGGTAATTCGTTCATAAAATTTTAGTGAGACACTCAGGCCTTGTAGCGTGGTCGGTTGTCAGCGAAGACGAGCGGTGTGTCCTACGACGAGTCGAGAGGCCGACCCGAGAAAAACTTGCCGGAGCTTACGTCGGAGGATCAGCAACGAGGCAACCCTTAGGTTTTTCTGGGCTGAGGCCTTGAGTGAGAAGTGGGACCACCCGAGTCTCGCGCTGACAGGGAATCGATGTTACAGTAACTGCATTATGCCAGAATTACCAGAAGTCGAAACCGTCAGGCGGCAATTACAGGCTGCTTTGGCCGGTAAAAAGATCAAATCGGCGGAGCTGTGGCAGCGGGGCAGGGAAGTCCCGGCCGGCCCCAAGTTCGTTGCCCACCTCCTCGGCAAGACCATCAAAGCCATCGACCGCCGCGCCAAGCTCCTCATCTGGCGCTTCACTGACGGCAGCGGCTTCGTCGGCCACCTCAAAATGACCGGTAAATTCCTGCTTGTACCCAAAAATTATCAGGCCACCAAACATGACCGCCTGCAAATCGTCGTCGCAGGTAGCGTGGTCGTCTGGCAAGACATTCGCAAGTTCGGTTACGTCAAAGCCTTCAAGGACGACGCTAGCCTTCAATCGATGATCGCCCATTACGGCCCCGAGCCTCTCATTACCGCCGAGGCCGACCTCGCCGCCTGCTTGCTAACCCCCAAAACTCGCATTATAAAAGCCGCATTACTGGACCAAACCACTATCGCGGGTATCGGCAACATCTATGCCGACGAAGCTTGCCACCGGGCTGGCATCCGTCCGACCCGTCGTCTCTCGACCCTTACTGCCGCCGATCGCCTCCGCCTCGCCACGGAAATAAAAAAAGTGCTCAACGCCTCTCTTGCCTTGGGCGGCACGACCGCCAACAACTATCTCGACGCCAACGGACAACGCGGCGGCTTCCTCGACCTCCTCCAGGTCTACGGTCGCGCGGGCGAGCCTTGTCGAACTTGCGCCACGCCAATTAAGAAAATTACTTTAGCTGGTCGCGGTACGCATTATTGTCCGCAATGTCAGAAGTAGCAGGGGAGTGGTATACTTCGTTTACGAGCCTGTAGTCAGCAGAGACGAGTGGTGTGTCACTTTCGTCGACCGAGGAATAGCATTTTGCAGGCCGCCGATTCACTCAAATAATTAATCGGCGAGCGCCAAAATGCCCGACCGAGAAAGAAAGGGGCCACCCGAGTCTAGGGCTGACGGGTAAATCAAAACTATGTTTAAGAAAATACTTCTCGCGATTTCGTTCTCCCTTCTGCTCCTCTCCCCGAGCCTCGTTTTCGCGCAAACCGCCCCTTCGCCCGAAGTCCCTTCAGCCGATCCAAGCGGCACCATCAACAACGAGGTTAAGGCCACCATCACCCAAATCATCAGCCAAAGCCAGGATAACAACGGCGTGCCGCAGATTACTTTTGCCGCTTTAGGCGACGACGGCCACAACTACACCGTCAACACCGGCGACTCCCTCAGCACCGGCCTTCGTTACTCCCTGAAAGCAGGGGATCGCGTCATTCTCCAAATCATCGACAACGGTGACGGCAGCCAAACCGCCTATCTCGGCGACGTTGTCCGCACCAAAGGCCTGTTTCTCGTCGCTCTCGTCTTTGCGTTAGTCACTTTGCTTGTCGGCCGCGGTCGTGGTTTCGCCGCCTTAGTCGGCTTCGGCGTCACGCTGGCCATTCTCTTCTGGTTCGTTTTCCCTATGATTCTCGCCGGTCACGATCCGGTCATGATTTCTGTGCTCGCTGGTATCGTCATGCTAGCCATCAATCTAAGCCTCGCCCACGGCCTGACCCGCAGCACTGGAGTTGCTTTTGCTAGCTGTTCTCTCGGCGTCGTCCTATCTTGGGCCTTCGCCGCCTTATTCGTCTTTGTCGCCAAACTCTCGGGGCTCGCTGACGAACAATCCGTCTTCCTTTACTGGCAAGTCGGCGGCATCAGCGTACCGCAGGGCATTTTGCTGGCCGGCATCATCCTCGGTGCCGTCGGTGTTTTGGACGACGTGGCTATCACCCAATGCGAAACCATCGCGGAACTCAAGGCCGCAGATCCCAAGCTTGGTGGCCGCGAACTCTTCTCCCGCGGCATGCGTGTCGGCCGCCACCACATTGCTAGCACCGTCAACACTCTTGTCCTCGCTTATGCCGGCGCCTCCCTCCCACTGTTCCTCATTTTCATGGCGGATCATTCCGTGTCTCTCTCGCGTTTCTTGAACACGGAAGCCGTGGCCGAAGAAATCGTCCGCACGCTCGGCGGCACCTGCGCCCTTGTCCTCACCGTTCCTGTCGCCTCATTACTTGCTGCTCTCGTCTGGTCACGCGCCAAAAAGTCCTCCCTGCACGGCTTTACTGAACACGAACACGACTAATCGCTTCATATGCGCCACCACTTCGGCCACCTCGGTCGCACCAAGCTCGACATTCTGACTGGTTTTGCCACCGTCCTGCTTATCGTGGCCACCGTCGTCTTGCTCAGCAACCCTGGCCATGTCCTCGCCCAAAAGTACGACGCCCGTCGCCAGGACGACATCCGCGCCCTCATGCAAGCCGTTCTCACCCTCCAGTCGACGGATCCCAACGCCTTTTACGCCTTCCAAGCCGCCGTCACTGCCGCCGGCGCGCCACCTCGCGTCATGCTCGGTGCCAACTCCGATTGCTCTGGCAGCTGGGGTACTCAATGCTCGGACGCCATTCTCGCGGATCACTGCGTCGACACCAACGCCTACCTCGGCCCCTACCTAAAATCCATTCCCTTCGATCTCTCAAGCCCTCTCTTCTCCGAACGCCAAACCGGCTATTACCTCACCCTCACGGCCACATCGATTGAGGTGGGCGCCTGCAACCCCTCCGGCCCCGACCCTATTTTCTTACAACGACCTTTATAACGTGGTCAGGTCATTTATTGTAGAGTTTACTCAAATATCCCGATAAATACTCGCATAATTTCTCACCAGGATAGACTTTCCTCCAATTTTATACTACACTAACACGTCGTATCCGGCCTCATCCCGAGCCTAAATCGACGCCTTTTAAAACATCCAAACCCCAAGCAGGAGTCTCTCATGTCCACCGACCCCAAACCCGCAGACGACTTCTCCAAACTCACGCTCGCAGAGCTCAGTTACCGTTCTTTGGCCGCTCATCATGAGGAAAGCCAGCAACCGAGTCACAGCTCGAGCAACCTGCTGGCCTGGCGCACGATCTCCATCATCGAAGAAGCCATCGCCGAGCACCCCGAAGTCTCCGCCACCGGGCGCACTGCCGCCCAGCTCGCCGCCATCACTTCCTCCGTCAAAGCCGGCAACTTCGACCGCGCCCGCCAGCTCGCCTTAGCCTACGGCTTTGCTCATAGCCCGAACGCCTTCAAGGTTGCCGCTCTGGTAGACTACGGCATCAAGCACGCCATCCCCGGCTTCCCCTACGACGAGGGCTTCCCCCAGGCCACGGACGAGCAGTACGTCATCGTCCGACATGATGGTCGCCGTCTCGACGCCACGGTCGACCTTTCGACCCAGTACCGTTCCGAAGGCAAGCAGTGGCAAACCAGCGAGGGCATCTTCGCTAAGCACGTCGTCGCCGCCTGGTTCATCAAAACATTGCCCCTCTGACGCCAAGCGCGTCGCCGTCCCTAAACCGGAGCTCTGCCTCACCTGCAGACTCCGGTTTTCCGTTTAAAATAAAGAAGCCCCTGACACGGACGGAACCGCGCGAGGGTCTTCTTCGTAGTGGTACTGATTATAGAGCACTTTCCGTTTATGGTAAAATCAATCCCATGAACTCCTCGCCCTGCACCATCGCCTACATCGACGCCGCCAACCTGCATCGTGGCGTCACGTCGCAAGAATGGCAGCTTGATTATTCACGCTTCATGAACTGGTTACGTGATAAATATCACGTAACCACAGTTTATATTTTCATCGGTCATCTTTCACAGCAAGAATCCTTCTACCAACTTTTAAAGCGAGCAGGCTATACAATCGTATTTAAAGAAGTTATTTATAACGACGCGGGCAGAATCAAGGGCAACTGCGACGTTGATT
>CAITFQ010000084.1 GCA_903891735.1 Candidatus Uhrbacteria bacterium
ACTTCGGTGGCACTACAAGTTCGAGCTTCGACTTAAGCGAATACTCGGCATCATAGCCAGCGTCGACCAACACTTGCCCAATCAGCGGCGTCACTACCCCTCCTGTAATTCGATAAACTCGTTCGTATAACTCCAACATCCGTCGCGCATCCACTGGCAACTCAAAACTCCCAGCTTGCTCAGCTATTCTCGCTATCAGCCCATCTTGGCGAAATCGCGAATAATTCTTATCAAACTCTTCAATCAGTTTTTCGATTGCACATTTCAGCTTCGCTGCAGCCTCCCCCAACCCCTCCATACCTGGAGGGGGGTTTTCATAATCAATCACCCAGTGCGTCCCAATCGCCTCAAACTCCCAACGAGTACTCACACTAGGCCTGGGCTTCGGCAGCAATCTTAGCCACAGCGTCGTTGAAACCAATCGGCGTCAAAGATGAACCGGAAACCTTACCAAGATTCAAATTAGCAATCTTTTGGCCGATGACCATGGTTTTGTAGTTAGCGATAAAATCGGCCTGCATTTTCTGCGAGATAGGCGACATAGCAGCCCCATCAGTCACCGTGCTAGCAGTAACAACACCGTTCTTAAGAGTCAACGTGACGTTAATATGTTCGGCGCCGCTGGGAGCTGAATAGTCGCCTTCCGCCGAGTAAGTACCATTCTTAAAAGTAGCTGATTGAGTCGTAGCTGGAGCTGGCGTTGGGGCTGGTGCCGTGCTTGGATCGGTCACAGCACCCGGGTCAGTGTACGAGCCAGAATCATCATTAATATTAAGCGGCACACCGTTCTCATCAACCGGGACATTTTGGTTATTTAAAGCAGCGCTACCACTAGCTTTATTCGACGCATAAACAATCAACGCCACCACCACAATCGCTACTACCGCCAAAATAATCGCTGGCGACACCTTCTTTACACCAGTCACAGGTTCCATCTCTTCCATAAAATATCCTTTAAACTATTTATCTGCGGGCATCTTACCAGAAAATCCCCAGCCTGGACAAGAGCCAAACTGGGGACTTCTTCATACTTATTTCACTATTCAGTCAGCGAAGACGAGTGGTGTGTCACTTTCGTCGACCGAGGAATAGCATTTTACAGGCCGTCGATTCACCCTAATAATAATCGACGAGCGTTAAAATGCCCGACCGAGAAAGAAAGGGACCACCCGAGTCTAGGGCTGACAAGAAATTGAATCTTATCTAAGCACGCCACCCCACTCAACTACCGTGAAGCCTTTACGTACTGGCGTAATTATCGTTGGTGCTGGCTTAGCCACAATCGGCGACGCTAGCTCGCTGTAATCCATGAGAATACGAATCAAGGTTTGCGGCGCTAAGCTCAAATGCAACGGAGCCAAAGCATTCATCACAGCATTGCCGTGGAAACCAATCTTGTAGTAATTAGCACTCTGCATGCGTGGCAACCAGAACTCCTTAAAGTCGGCCGTCTCTTTAATATTCAAGCCGAGCTGACCGAGCTTAGTCGTCAAGTATTGGTCGACGTCAGCCTTAGCCACCACATCAAAGTACTTCGGTTCAGCGTAGAAGCCGCCACGACCCTCCCAGAACAAATACGGGTAAGTCTTGCCATCAAGCTTATCGACCAGGCTGCCATCTGGACTTGCCGTCACCTTCCAACCCTGGCCATAAGCCGGTTCACTCTTGGTAAACCCACCAACTGGCGCCAGCTGCACATTGATATCGGTTGTCTGTGTTGGATACAAGTAAATGACCGGCTTACCACACTCACCTGGCGGAACGACGTCATTCCTAGTAAATTTAACGTAACGATCAAGAGCGTCCTTAAAGTAGAAGAACGGATGACTAGCAGCGAATTGAGCCATGGTACCGTTGGCATGGATAGCTTGCCAGTTAGTGAAGTCAGCGCTGAACTGGGCATCTGAAAAATCTTTAGGCTCGTAAATATCGCTGTGATTGGTGGCCGCAGCTTGACCAATCTCCCAACCTTGACCAGCAACTACGAGAGCCGGCAAGCCAGTGACGACATTCGTAAAGTTAGTCACACCGCAACCGCCAAACTCTTGCGGGGTGTAGGTAAAGTCACTGACTTGACTGCCGTCGTTCCAAGTGACGTTGGTAATCGATGGCGCTTTCTCGTTTTGCGCAGCGAAGAACGGAATATCGAGGTTGTACCAGAGCACACGGTTGTCAGGCGCAAAGGTGTAGAGCTCGTTACTGGCGACGCCATTATCGGTTATTTGATTATTGTCTGCTGCTGCATCGAAGAGACGCAATTCATGACCATCCGCCAAAGTAGCAACAACAGGAGCATTAGCCAAAGTGCTGTACTGATTCGCATCAGGCAAAATACCAATCGCCAAGAAGTCGACTTGACCGATATTGCTGCTAAAACGATCGCCAACAGTTGGATATTCGAAGGCGTCGACCTTGGCCGCATCAGTGCTGAGACCAGGGAAAGTAACATCACCCAAGGCAACGAAATTCTGTTGATAGAAGCTATCTTCGCCAGCCTGGTAGTTAGTCAGCAAAACCGGCTCGCCACTACCAGAATTCGGCTCCAGCAAGAAGTAAGTATTCAAGCTATTACCCAAATCATTGCCGTGCATAAATTCCGCCACCAGCGTGTAGTCTTTATCCGAACTATCGCCGTCATGATGATAGTAGCCAAGCACGCGAGCGTCGTAACTCTGCGCAGTCGCGCCATCTTGTTCGTACCACTTACGCAGCGTCGGATTGAATTCACGAGCAACCTGCTTTTCTGGGGCAAACCAAGTAATCGGCAAAACGTCAGTTGGCAGCGAGCTGTTGCCAGACTGGGTCGTCGTCGCCACCGGCGTCTGCTCCGCCAACTTAGCGCCACGGCCGAGTGCCATGCCAATCAAAAACATCGCTGCCAGTACCAAAATAAAGAAGGATATCCCGAGCACCACCCAGTGCGCCGGCACACCATGTCTGTGCAGCTGCTCGTCATCGTGCCCGTGGTCGCAATCTACTCCGTGTTCGTGGTCATTCATATAGTTTTTCGTCATTGCGAGCGTCAGCGAAGCAATCTTCCGTGGATTGCTTCGTCGTCGAACTCCTCGCAAAGACGATGATTATTTTAACTAAATCAAGTATAGCTTATCTATTCGGTAAAAAATAGCCCAAAATATGACTAGTATTATCGTGCCAATCAGTCGTCGCCCCCATAGCCAAGGAACTTCCATGATGCGTCAACTGCCATCGTTGCGTCCCGTGCACCTCATTAAACCCAAATAATACTCGCATCGACGAATTAGAATCAATGTCGAGCTCGTCCGTACACGGCACGTCATCGCACATCCCAGCATCAGCTAGCAATTTGAGCACCTTTTCATCATTAGCCGCCGTATACTCAGCCTCACGATAATGCGTCATGTCGACGCTGGCCACTAGCACCGCGTTCGGTAACTTAGTCGCAATTTCTTGCCCCAACTGCCAAGCATCAGCTGCTGATAACCGATCATCGAGAATTATCGAAACGATTTTCGCATTCGGGAACGATTTCTTCACAAACGGCGTCAACCCGTAAATGCCATGCTCTTTGCCGTACGCCACTTCTTCATGCTTAAGCGTCGAATTCGTCTTCAGTAACTCATCGATCGCCCCCACATCAGAATCAACCTGACCATACGGCGTCGTCCAACTCCCCTCACTGACCTGGGCCACTGACTGCCCGCGCTTAAAATGATTCGGACTCACTAAAACCACCGTCTTGACTTCGGACGAAGCTAAATCCTCAAACACTTCAGCTATACTGTCAGGAATAATCAGATGATGCGCTGACAACCCACTTATCGCTCCAGTCACAGGATTCCCTTGCGCCGTCTCATAAGCCAGGTCATAAAAATCCTTCGTCTGCACGCCACTTGAATACACCGGCACCTCATCGCTTTCAGGATTTG